>NZ_JBQQBW010000200.1:0-5358 GCF_052245415.1 Streptomyces sp. 8N706
CCCCCCCCCCCCCCGCCGCCGACCCGGGGGGACCATGGCCACCGCTGCCGTACACCTCGCAGATGCCCGGCTCTATCTCTGCACCGACGCGCGCAAGCGCCAGGGCGATCTTTCGGAGTTCCTCGACGCGGTGCTCGCCTCGGGTGTGGACATCGTGCAGCTGCGGGACAAGGGCATGGAGGCCGGCGAGGAGCTGGAGCACCTGGCCGCGTGCGCCGACGCCTGCCGGCGGCACGGGAAGCTGCTCGCGGTCAACGACCGCGCGGATGTCGCGCACGCCATCGGCTCCGACGTGCTGCATCTGGGCCAGGGCGATCTTCCGGTCCCCGCCGCGCGCGCGATACTCGGCGACTCCGTGATCATCGGACGCTCCACCCATGCCGAGGCGGAGGTGGCCGCGGCGGCCGCCGAGCCCGGCGTCGACTACTTCTGCACCGGACCCTGCTGGCCCACGCCGACCAAGCCGGGCCGGCACGCCCCGGGCCTGCCGCTGGTCCGGTACGCCGCCTCGCTGGAGCCCGTACGGCCGTGGTTCGCGATCGGCGGCATCGACGCGTCCAACCTCGACGAGGTGCTGGACGCGGGGGCCCGGCGGGTGGTGGTGGTCCGCGCGATCACGGAAGCCGACGACCCGGGTGCGGCGGCGGCCGATCTGGCGAAGCGCGTACGTGAGCGCAGCGCGTGACCGGGGCGCGGGCGGACCGTGGCCCAGGCGTGTCCGGCGTCGGCCATGGCGGGGGCGTGGCCGTAACCCGTCGTTCATGCCGGGACCAGCATGTGGACCAGAAGCCGACTAACCGGTCATATCGTCGGCTTTGATTGGGCCCTCCGCCCAGCGGATGGATAGCCTGCCGGTATGGCCCTAGGCACTGCTTCCACCCGGTCGGACCGCGCACATACGGTCCGTGATCTGCTTGCTTCCGGTAAGCGGTCATTCTCGTTCGAGTTCGCCGCCCCGAAGACGGAGAAGGGCGAGCGGACCCTGTGGAACGCCATTCGCCGGATCGAGGCGGTCGCCCCGACCTTCGTCTCCGTGACCTACGGCGCGGGCGGCTCGTCCCGTGAGGGGACCGTGCGCGCCACCGCGCGGATCGCGACCGACACCACCCTCACCCCAGTGGCGCATCTGACCGCGGTGAACCACTCCCTCGCGGAGCTGCGCAACATCATCGGCCACTACGCGGACGCCGGGATCCGCAATATGCTCGCCCTCCGCGGCGACCCGCCCGGCGATCCGATGGGCGAGTGGGTGCGACATCCCGACGGGGTGCAGTACGCGGCCGATCTCGTCCGGCTGATCAAGGAGTCGGGCGACTTCTGCGTCGGTGTCGCGGCCTTCCCCGAGATGCATCCGCGCTCGACGGACTGGGACAGCGACGTCCGGCACTTCGTCGACAAGTGCCGTGCGGGCGCCGACTTCGCGATCACCCAGATGTTCTTCTACCCGGAGGACTATCTGCGACTGCGGGACCGGGTCGCGGCGGCGGGTTGCCAGACCCCGATCATCCCGGAGATCATGCCGGTCACGAACGTCCGGCAGATCGAGCGGTTCGCGGAGCTCAGCAATGCCGCCTTCCCACCGGAGCTGGCCGAGCGCATCCTTGCGGTCAAGGATGACAAAGCCGCTGTACGCTCCATTGGGATCGAGTACGCCACGGAGCTGTGTGCGCGGCTGATGTCCGAGGACATCCCCGGGTTGCACTTCATTACCCTCAACCACTCCACGGCAACGCTGGAAATCTACGAGAATCTGGGACTGCACCAGCAGTCCTGACGGTGGCCGGAAAGCGGCGGAAGTGGGGCGTACATGGGCTGGACGATCCTCTACATCGCATTCGGCATCGTCGCGCTGTGGCTGCTCGGCGAGGTGCTGTTGCAGTACAAGGCGCGCCTGCGCTGGCGGCTGCTGGCCTTCGCCGGCTTCCTGGGTGTCGTCCTCGGTGTGCTGCTGCCGTCGGTGATCGTCATCGGCGTGGGTGCCATCGCGTTCGCGATCGGGCAGACCTATGTCACGCTCTCGTTCCGGCAGGGCTTCTCCAGGGGCTGGGCTCTGACCCCGCCTGCCCTCAGCGGGCGGCGCAAGGACGCGGCGATGACTCCCATGGAGCCGACGCTGGAGGTCTCGGATCTCGAGGCGCATCCCGTGGAGGAACCCGAGGGCGCAGCCGCACCGGAGGTCCACCACCCGCAGCCGATACCTGACGACACCGGCCAGTACGGCGTCTACACCGACTCCGCGCACGGCACCGGCCCGCAGAGCCCGTACGCCGAATCGCAGAGCCCGTATGCCGGATCGCAGGGTGCGTACGCGGAATCGCAGGGTGCGTACGCGGAATCGCAGAGTGTGTACGCGGACCAGCAGAGCCTCTACGCCACCTACGGCGACTACGGCCAGGACAGCTACGCGGCCCAGGCCCAGGCGGGTTACGCGGGCCAGGCCCAGGGCGGGTACGCGGCGCAGTACGACTACGGGAACGGCCAGTACGCCGCGTACTCCGACCCCTACGTCGCCAATGGCGTCGACAGCACACAGCAGTACGACCCGTACGGTGCCTACGGCGGGCAGCAGTACGACTACGGCACCGGGCAGTACACCGCGGATCCCTACGTAGCGGCCGCCCCGCCCTACAGCGACACTCCGCCCGGGGGAGTCTGGGTCCCTCAGCAGCGTGAGGACGACCAGCCGCCGGCCCCTCCGGCCCAGGAGGAGCAGACGTACCCGTACCAACCGGACTACAACACCGGCTACGGCGAGTACCGCTACTGAGCTGCCACGGGACGGTGGCCGCGCCGCGCGGCCGGCGTCACTGTGAGCCCCGCCAGTCGGCGCCCTCCACGATCAGCCCGGCGACCAGCGCACCCGACATCCCGGTGTGGGCGAGCCCGCCCCCGGGGTGGGACCAGCCACCCACCAGATACAGCCCCGGCACCCGCCCGGTGTTGGCCGGATGCAGCTGCCGCCCCCCGGCCCCCGCCAGCGCGGGACCCGGTACCGAACCGCCCTCGGCGCCCGTCTCCTCGGCGGTGTCCGCCGGGGTACGGACCTCGCGCCACAGCAGCCGGTCCCGCAGCCCCGGTATCGCCGCTTCCGCAATCGCGACCACACGGTCCGCGTCCCTGCGCACTGCGTCCTCGTCGAGCCAGTCCACCGGTCCGTGGGGAGGCACGACCGCGGACAGCGTCACCGTCTCGTGCTCCGCGTCGGGGACCAGGGTGGGGTCGTCCGGCCGCACCACGGTGACCGTGGGAAATTCGCACAGCCTCTCCTGCAGCGTCGGCTCGGGGTCGAACAGCGAGCCCAGCTCGTCCCCGCGGTCGGCCGAGTGCACCACCGTCCGGTGGGCCGCTCCGTCGGGGCGTGCGCCACGCAGGGCGAGGCAGACCGTGAACCGGCCCGGCACCCGGGCGGGCGTGCCGGGATCCGGCCGCACATCCCCGTCCTCCCACAGTCCGTGGCCCTGCCACGGCGACCCCGCCGTGCCGCTGAGCATCCGCTCCAGCCGCCGCGGATCGATGCCCGCGACCACCGAGTCCGCCTCCGCGACCGACCCGTCCGCCAGCTCGACCCCCGCCGCCCGGCCGTCCTTCTCCAGAACGCCCACCACGGCCGAGCCGAAGGCGAACTCGACCCCGCGCGCCAGACAGCGCTCGTACAGCGCCCGCGCCAGGGCCCGCATGCCCCCGCGCACATACCACGACCCGAAGGTCTGCTCGATGTAGGGCAGCACGGCCGCGCTCGGGGGGACGGTCACGGGATCGAAGCCATGAGCCAGCGCGTAACTCTCCAGCAGGGCCACCAGCCGCGGGTCGCGCAGCTCGCGGCGGGCCACGTCGGCGAGCGTGTCCGGACGCCGGCCGCGCCCGAACAGCCCGCGCTTGCGCACCGCCGGGTACGGCTCGCGGCCGAGGAGCCGCCAGTCCTTCCGCAGCGGCTCCTCCAGCAGCGGTCTGCGCGTCGCCTCCCAGACGTCGCGCGCGCGGTTGACCAGCTCGCTCCAGCGCTCACCCGCGCCTGCCCCGAGCGCGGCGTCCAGCGCCTCGACGACGCCCGCCCGGGAGGCGTTCGGCAGAGCCACCTCGGTGCCGTCGGCGAAGACATGGCGGCCGGCCGGGTCCACCTGGGAGAGTTCCACGCACTGCTCCAGGGGCTCCTTGCCGGTCTTGACGAACAGATCGCGGTAGACCGCGGGCAGGTGGAGCAGGCCCGGTCCCGTGTCGAAGCCGAAGCCGTCGCGCTCAAGGCGCCGCACACCGCCCCCGTAGGTCTCCGCCCGTTCGTACACCGCCACCCGGTGGCCCGCCACGGCCAGCCGGGCGGCCGCCGCCATCGAGCCCATCCCGGCGCCGATCACCGCAATACGTGCCATGGACGAGACCTTAGCCGCAGCCACCGACACCATGTGGCCGTCCCGCCATCACCATGGCGCGGGTGGTCCGCCGTCCGCCGCGCCGCGTGCCGCGCCACCCCTTGCGAGCTGCTTCTCCGCGCGCCGCCGGCGCCTGCGGCGCACGAACCGGCGGATGCGGGAGGCGAGGAAGATCACTACGGCGAGGCCCAGGACGAGCAGGGCGGCCGCGACGACCGCGGCGGCGACCGGGTGGAACATCGCGAAGGTGACCAGCCCGGCGACACCGAGGTCCTCGGCAAGGCTCACCACGATATTGCTCGCGGGCTCGGGTGAGGTGTTGACCGCCATCCGGGTCCCGGCCTTGACCAGATGGCTCAGCAGCGCCGTGGAGCCGCCCACCGCGCCGGCCGCCGCCTGCGGCAGCGAGCCGTCCTGCCCGGCGAGCAGCGCGCCGACCACGGCACCCGCCACGGGCCGTACGAGGGTGTGGACGGAGTCCCAGACGGAGTCCATGTAGGGGACCTTGTCGGCGACCGCCTCGCAGAGGAACAACAGGGCCGCGACGGTCAGGACCTCGGGCCGCCGGAGTGGTTCGGGCACCTCTTCCGAGACCCCGGTGGCACCGAACAGACCCAGCAGCAGGACGACGGCATAGGCGTTGATCCCGCTCGCCCAGCCGCTTGTGAACACCAACGGAAGCACCGACACCCCGGGATCGTAGCCAAGAGGGGGCGATGTCCGTGTGGGCAGGAGTGCGCAGCCCTGAGTAGGTGTACCTAGCCGCCGAGATGAGTAGCCGCGCGGATGGGCGGGGACCTGTGCGGACGGAAGAGTGGAGACCGCGGAAGGGGCGCGGTGCCGACACCGCCGACACGGGGCGGCGGAACGGTGCGGCACCCCGGCCGCAGGGGGAGGGCGCCACGGGGGATTCGGGGCGCCCGACGGGGGAGGGGGACGCGGGGGAAACATGGGGGGACGGGGGAAGCGCCGTCCATTGCGGCTCCGGGGG
>NZ_JBQQBW010000201.1:0-5355 GCF_052245415.1 Streptomyces sp. 8N706
CCCCGGTGCCCGAGTTACTTCCGCGGAGGGCGTACGGCCCACCTGGACGGCCCGCCCGCGGCGCCGGGCCGGACGGTGCCGGACTACCGCTCGGTCGCCTTCATGTAGTCGGTCCAGATCCCGACCGGATAGGCGCTGCCCGGCGAGGACCCGGAAGCGCCGCCCACGCCGTCGAGCGGCAGCAGCTCCAGGGTCTTCGGCTGGAGCCGGAAGAGCGCGACCGCGGTGGACGTCCGGTCGGTGTAGCCCACGAACCAGGCCGAGGTGTTGTCCTGGGTGGTCCCCGTCTTGCCCGCCACCCCGCGGCCGACTCCCTTCGCCGCCTGGCCGGTGCCCTCCCGTACGGCCCCCTGGAGTGCATCGGTGACCTGCGCCGCCACCCCTGTGCCGAGGGCACGCCGGGCGCGCGGCCGGGGCATGCGGATCGTGTCCCCGTTGTGGGTGACCCGCACCACCGAGTACGGATCCGTGTGCATGCCGTCGGCGGCGAACGTCGCGTACGCACCGGCCATCCGGATCGCGCTGGGCGTGGAGTTGCCGAGCGAGAACGCCGGCACCTGCGCCCCGAAACTGCCGGCCAGCAGCCCCGAGTCGGTGGCGGTCCGGCGCACCCGGTCCAGTCCGACATCCATGCCGAGCTGGAGGAGCGGGGTGTTGACCGAGTGCACCATCGCCTCGCGCAGGCTGATGCTCCCCCAGGACCGGCCCCCGTCGTTGGCGCCCTTGACGATCTTCCCGCTTCTGTCCCAGTAGGGGCCCTCCGGAGTCCTCACCGACACCTTGTCGTCGCCGTTGTACGGGGTCTCCGGGGTGACGGGGATACGGCTCTCGCCGCGTTCCAGCTGGACGCCGTCGCGCAGGGCCGCCGCGTAGACGAAGGGCGTGAACGATGTGCCCGCCGGCACGGTCACCGCGTTCGCGTCGTTGAAACCCTGGGCGAGATAGTCCGGGCCGCCGTGGACCGCGAGGATCCTGCCGTCGGGCGCGACGGAGGCCGCGCCCACGCGCACATGCTTGTCGGCGGAGCGCCGCTCCGGGTCGAGATCGTCCCGCACCTTCTTCACGGCCGTGGCGAGCGCGTCCACCCGCGGCTTCTCGAACGTCGTGTAGATCTGATAGCCACCCAGGTCGAACTCGGCGTCGGAGACATCGGTGTGCTTGCCGACGTAGGCCTTCGCCATCTCGATGAGATAGCCGCTCTGGCCGCTGGTGTCGGTGGCTCTCGGCCGCGCCCTCGGCTCGGGGAAGGTGGTGTACTTCGCCCGCTCCGCCGCGGAGAGCCTGCCGATGTCGACCATCCGGTCGAGGACCCAGCCCCACCGCTCCACCGCCCGCCGGTGGTTCCTCTCACTGACGGCCGGGTCGTACAGCGCCGCTCCCTTGAGGAGAGAGGCCAGGAAGGCGCCCTCGCTCGCGTTGAGTTCCGAGACCTCCTTGCCGTAGTACGCCTGGGCGGCGCGCTGAATACCGTAGGTGCCGCGGCCGAACCAGCTCGTGTTGAGATAGCCCTCGAGAATGGCCTTCTTGCTCATCCGGTTGTCCAGCTTGATGGCGATGAGCATTTCGTTGAGCTTGCGGGAGAAATTCTGGTCCTGATCGAGATAGACGTTCTTCACATACTGC
Organism: Streptomyces sp. 8N706; assembly: GCF_052245415.1. Taxonomy (NCBI): domain Bacteria; kingdom Bacillati; phylum Actinomycetota; class Actinomycetes; order Kitasatosporales; family Streptomycetaceae; genus Streptomyces; species Streptomyces sp. 8N706. The sequence goes on from NZ_JBQQBW010000201.1 coordinate 1,624, forward strand.
TGGGTGATGGTCGAACCACCCTGCGTGTCGCCGCCCGTGCCCATTCTCAGCAGAGCGCGGGTGATGCCGGACGGGGACACCCCGTAGTCGGAGTAGAAGGTCTTGTTCTCGGCGGCCAGCACGGCCCACTGGACGTCCTGCGGGACCTTCTCCAGCGGCATTTCCTGTCTGCTGACCCAGCCGGTACGGGCCATCTTGGTGCCGTCGGCCCAGTAGTAGACGTTGTCCTGCTGAGTGGCGAAGGAGTTGAGGTTCTCCGGTATCTCCGCCCGCCAATAGGCATAGCCCGTCAGGAGACCCAGGCTCCCCGTGCCCGCGAGGAAGAGGACCACCAACTGCCGCCACGACGGCAGCCACCGGCGCATACCGTGCCTGCCCGAGCGCGGGTAGTCCCAACGCATACGACCGGTCAGTCGCGAGAGCAACGGAAGGGCCCGGCGACGTACGCCGCGGCACCAGGCGATGCCGGTCCCCATCACACGTACGGCGTGGGCGCGCGGCGTCGAAGGCGGCGTACTCCGCCGGTGCTTACTCATACGCGCCCGCCGTCACCAGCGCCGTCCCTGTCCAGACCTGCACGTTCCCCCCAAGAAAAAGCCGGACCCCGAACCGGACACGACAAAGAGGACACCCCGCGCCCCCCGTGGCGGTATCAGCCTATGCGCAGGTAAAAACGGCACAGCGCACGGCCCCTGGTCCGGACCGGCTGCCCGTGGGCCACACTGTTGGCAGCCGACGGACGACCGGGAGAAGCACGTGGCGAGCTATGAGAACGCGTACCGCAGCAGCCTGACCGACCCCGAGGGCTTCTGGCTGCGGGCAGCCGACGCGATCGAGTGGGAGCGGACGCCGGCGCGGGCGCTGGACAGCGAACGGGCACCCTTCCACCGCTGGTTCTCCGATGGGACGCTGAACACCTGTCACAACGCGCTCGACCGGCATGTCGCCGCGGGCAACGGCGACCGCACAGCCCTGATCCACGACTCGGCGTACACCGGCGAACAGCGCTCGTACACCTACACCGAACTGCTGGACCAGGTGGCCCGGTTCGCGGGTGTGCTGAGGGGACTGGGTGTCGGGGCCGGGGACCGGGTGGTGATCTATCTGCCGATGGTGCCGCAGGCAGTGGTCGCGATGCTCGCCTGCGCCCGGCTGGGCGCCGTGCACTCCGTCGTCTTCGGCGGCTTCGCCCCGAAGGAGCTGGCCGTACGGGTGGACGACGCCCGGCCCACGGTGGTGGTGACCGCCTCCTGCGGGATCGAGCCCGGCCGCATCGTGGAGTACAAGCCCATCGTCGACGAGGCGCTGCGCCTGGCCGGGCACCGGCCGGAAACGGTCGTCGTGCTGCAGCGCGAGCAGGCGCCCGCCGAACTCGCCGACGGGGAGCTCGACTGGGACGAGGCGATGGCCGGCGCGCGGCCCGCCGGATGCGTGGCCGTCGCCGCCACGGACCCGCTGTACGTGCTGTACACCTCGGGGACCACCGGCCGGCCCAAGGGTGTGGTGCGCGACAACGGTGGGCATGCCGTCGCCCTGGCCTGGTCGATGGCGAACATCTACGACATCGGCCCCGGTGACGTGTGGTGGACGGCCTCGGACGTCGGATGGGTCGTCGGCCACTCGTACATCGTCTACGCACCCCTGCTGGCGGGCGCCACCACCGTGCTCTACGAGGGCAAGCCCGTGGGCACGCCGGACGCCGGAGCGTTCTGGCGAGTGATCGCCGAACACCGTGTGAAGGCGTTGTTCACCGCCCCCACCGCACTGAGGGCGATCAAGAAGGTCGACCCGGACGCCGAGCATCTCGCGGCCTACGACCTGTCGCACTTCCGGACGCTCTTCCTGGCCGGCGAACGGCTCGACCCGGAGACCTACCACTGGGCCGCGGACACCCTCGGCGTGCCCGTCGTCGACCACTGGTGGCAGACGGAGACGGGCTGGCCCGTGGCCGCCAACCTCCGGGGGCTGGACCCGATGCCGGTGAAGCCGGGCTCGCCCACGGTGCCGGTGCCGGGCTACGACGTACGGGTCCTGGACGAGTCCGGTACCGAGGTACCGCCCGGCACGGAAGGCGCCATCTGCCTCAAGCTGCCGCTGCCGCCGGGCACGCTGTCCACGCTCTGGGAGGACGACGACCGGTACGTGCGGTCGTATCTGTCGCGTTACGAGGGCTACTACCTCACCGGGGACGGAGGGTACCGGGACGAGGACGGCTATCTGTTCGTCATGGGGCGCATGGACGATGTGATCAACGTGGCGGGGCACCGGTTGTCCACGGGCGCGATGGAAGCCGTCCTCGCCGCCCATCCCGCGGTCGCCGAGTGTGCTGTGATCGGCGTCCGGGACGCGCTCAAGGGGCAGGTGCCGCGGGGACTGGTGGTGCTCAAGGCCGGCGCCGACCGCGATCCCGACACGTTGCGCGCCGAACTGGTCGCAGCGGTACGGGACCAGATCGGTCCGGTGGCGGCGTTCAAGGACGTCGATGTGGTGGCCGGTCTGCCGAAGACCAGGTCGGGGAAGATCCTGCGCAAGTCCATGCGGTCCATCGCCGAGGGCCGCGAGGAACCGGTGCCCTCGACGATCGAGGACGCCTCGGTCCTCACCGCCCTGCGCCCCGTGCTCCGCCCCGGTCCGTAGGCCCTGTCCGGCATCTCCCGCCCGGCCCACGATGCCCGGGACGGCTCCCACCCGTACGGAGCTGGGGGAGCCGTGCGCAACCGCCTTGCGGCGGACGGCGCTATGCGTCAGGCAGCACCTCGGCCGTCGTCGTACGCCGGGCGGACCAGTGTGCGGGGCGGTCGAGCGTGCGGGGCAGCTTGGTCGTGGCATCGCCCTTGGCGGCGTTCAGCTGGGCCTGGGTGAGGAAGATGCTCCCGGTGAGGTCGGCGCCGCTGAGGTCGGCGTCCCGGAGGTCCGCCCCGATCAGATCGGCCGTGCGCAGATCGGCGCGCTGAAGGTCGGCCGCGATGAGGCAGGCTCCGCGAAGGGTGGCGCCCCGCAGATTCGCACCGGCGAGCCGGGCCCCGACGAGATCGGCTCCCCGGTGGTTCCTGGTGCGGCCCGGGACTGTGGCGCGTACCAGTTCGCCGACGCGCAGCAGCAGGGCATTGACGTCCTGACGCACGGCCGCCACATCCAGCTCCGCGAGCGCTTCGGCGCTGCCGTGGGTGAGCCGCTCGGTCTCCTTCAGCGCGCGGCGGAGATCGCGGTGGAGGGGACGGGCGGGCGGTAGTTCCAGCGCCTCGGTCAGATACCAGAGCAGTTCATGAAGGCCGCGCATGACGGGGAAGACCTCGAACATCTGCCGGGCGGTGTGGGGCTCCTGCCGCCAGTCCCGGCCGCCGAAGGTGGACTGGGAGACCTTCTGGCCCGCCCCGAAGCAGTCGAAGACGGTGCAGCCGGGGAAGCCCTGCTCGCGCAGGCGTGCGTGGATGCCGCAGCGGAAGTCCGCCCGCAGATTCGCACACGGCTGCCCGGCCTCCTTGCCGACCGCGAAATCAGCCGAGGCGGCGAAGGGCAGAGCGACACAGCAGAGCCCGAAACAGCGTGCGCAGTCGGCGCGCAGACCGGGACGGCCTTGGTCGGAGGAAGAGGCTACGGACGTCCGGGCCACGGTGCGTGATCTCCGGCCGCGAGGTGAGCACCGCCTTCCCGCTGTGCTCCGGGGATGAGCCCATGCTCTCCGATGCCGGCGGGAGGCGGAGCCGTGGGGGCGCGGGGGGGGGGGGGGTG
>NZ_JBQQBW010000202.1:0-5330 GCF_052245415.1 Streptomyces sp. 8N706
CTGCGTTGTCGGGCTCGTCCGAGTACGCCCAGTACGAGGACGACCCTCCGCCTTGCGATCGCACGCACCAGCCGCCGCGACCCCCGCCCTTCGGGCGGACGGCGCTACTTTCGAAACACGCCCTAGCCGTGGCTGTCGCGGGCGACCGCCGCGGCCGCCTTGCGGGCGGCCGTCAGCACCGGGTCCCACACCGGGGAGAACGGCGGAGCGTAGCCCAGGTCGAGCGCCGTCATCCGTTCCGCGGTCATCCCCGCCGTCAGCGCCACGGCCGCGATGTCGACGCGCTTGCCCGCCCCCTCGCGCCCCACGATCTGTACGCCCAGCAGCCGTCCCGTCCGGCGTTCGGCGAGCATCTTGACCGTCATCGGGCGCGTGCCCGGGTAGTAACCGGCCCGGCTGGTCGATTCGACCGTCACGGTCACGAACCGCAGACCGACGGCGGTCGCCTCCGCCTCCAGCAGCCCCGTGCGGGCGATCTCCAGATCGCACACCTTGCTGACGGCAGTGCCGACGGCGCCCGGGAAGGTCGCGTAACCGCCGCCCACATTGGTGCCGATCACCTGGCCGTGCTTGTTGGCGTGCGTGCCCAGGGCGAGGTGCCGGGTGCGCCCCGAGACCAGATCCAGCACCTCGACGCAGTCACCGCCCGCCCAGATGTTCTCCCGGCCCCGCACCCGCATCGCCAGGTCCGTGAGCAGACCGCCCGACTCGCCCAGCGGCAGCCCCGCGTCCCGCGCGAGGCCGGTCTCGGGGCGTACACCCAGCCCCAGCACGACGACGTCGGCCGGGTACTCCGCCTCCTTCGTCACCACGGCCGTCGCCCGCCCCTCGGGCGAGGTGCGGACCTCGGTCACCTCGGCGCCCGTGACGCTCTCGATGCCGAGTCCGCACATCGCCTCGTGCACCAGCCGGCCCATGTCCGGGTCGAGGGTGGACATGGGCTGCTCGCCCCGCTCCAGCACGGTGACCCGGCAGCCGCGCTTGACCAGGGCCTCGGCCATCTCGACCCCGATGTAACCGGCGCCGACGACGACCGCCCGCAGCCCTTCGCCCCTGCCCCCGAGGGCGTCGACCAGCGCTTTCCCGTCGTCCAGGCTCTGGAGACCGAAAACCCCGTCCGCGTCGATACCGGGCAGGTCCGGGCGCAGCGGGCGGGCGCCGGTGGCCACGACCAGATGGTCGTAGCCCTCCCAGCGCTCGCCGTCCCCCGCCTCCAGATCCCGCACGCGCACCCGCTGCCGACCGGTGTCGATCTCCGTGACCTCGGTCCGCAGCCTCAGGCCGATACCGCGTCTGCGGTGCTCGGTGGGCGTACGTGCCACCAGCGGTCCCGGGCCCTCGATGTCACCGCCGACCCAGTACGGGATGCCGCACGCGGAGTACGACGTGAAGGTGCCGCGCTCGAAAGCGACGATCTCCAGCTCGTCGGGCCCCTTCAGCCTGCGGGCCCCGGACGCGGCGGACATCCCCGCCGCGTCCCCGCCGATGACCACCAGCCGCTGCGCCGCCATCGCCCGTGCTCCTTCCGCCGCTCGTCTGCCGCCCACGCTACGTGCGGTCCGTCGGATACGTACGGTCCGTCGGATCAGTCCTGTTCCTGTTCCGCTCCGGCCGGTCCGGGGGCGGCCGCCGGCGCGGGGACGGTCACCTGCGGCGGGGGAGTGACGCCCCGCCCCACAGGACCGCCGGCCCGGCGCCGCGGCAGCCGTCCGCGGACCGCCCGGCCGACCAGGACCAGCAGCGCCAGCGCCACGGCGAACGGCAGCACCGCGCCCAGCGCCACCGCCACCCAGCGGACCGCCGTGAGGAACGCGTCCCAGCCGCCGGCCAGAGCATCCAGGAAGCCGGGCTCCTCGTTCCCGTCCCCCTTCTTCCGCTTCTCCCCCGTCTCGGAGAGCACCAGGGTGATGGACGACAGGCTCGTCCGCTCCTTGAGCGACTGCTGCTGTGCCTTCAGCGCCTCCAGCTCCGCCTGGCGGGTGCCCAACTCGCCTTCCAGGGTGACCACATCGGAGAGTTCCGTCGCCCGGTCCATCAGTTCCCGGACCCGGGCGACGCTGGCCTGCTGGGACTTGATGCGGCTCTCGACGTCCACCACCTGGCCGGTGACGTCCTTGGCGGCCACCTTCCGCTCCAGGAGCCGGCCGGCGCCCGCGAGGTCCTCAAGGACGCCGTCGTACTCCTCCTGCGGCACGCGCAGCACGATGCGGGACCGCTCATGGCCCGCGGCGTCGCGGTCGGTGGTCTCGTCGCCGATGTAGCCGCCCGCGTTCTCGGCCGTGGTCCGTGCCCGGGCGAGTGCCCCGGGCACGTCCTTGACGCGTACGGTCAGCGTGGCCGTGCGGATGACCTGCGCGGGGGTGAGCTTCGGCGGCTTCTGCCCTGCGGTGCCGCCTCCGGGCCGTCCGCGGCCGGTGCCGTCGGCGACTCCGGCCGTACCGTCGGCGGCTCCGCCCTCCGCCACACCGGACGGCGCGGCCTTGTCGTCGTACGCGGCGCTCTCTTCGGCACTCTCCGACGAGCCGCTGCACCCGGCGAGGCCGAGCGAGGCGGCGAGCAGGACGGAGGCGAGGAGGGCGAGCGGCCGGCGCCGGCGTGCCGTCGATGGACTGTACATATGGGTCCCCCAAGAGCGGTTGCGGTGTCGCCGGTTGGACGAGGGAGACCCGGGGGCAGGTTGCCGACGGCCGGTCCCGATGAGGTCACGGTCGGGACTCGTTCCGGGTCTGAGACAGTGGGGACATGAACGAGGCGGACACGCGTACGGCCCATGTCGTCGTCATCGGGGGCGGAATCGCCGGACTGGCGGCCGCGCACCGGCTGACCGGAGCCGGTGCGCGGGTGACCGTGCTCGAGGCCTCGGACCGGCTCGGCGGCAAGCTGTACGCGGACGAGATCGAGGGCGTACCGGTCGACCTCGGCGCGGAGGCGATCCTCGCGAAGCGCCCGGAGGGCGTGGAACTGGCGCGCGAGGTCGGCCTGTCCGACCGGCTCCAGACGCCTGCCACCATCACCGCCTCGCTGTGGACCCGCGGACGGCTGCGGCCCATGCCCAGGGGCCATGTGATGGGTGTGCCCGCGGATGCCGGGCAGCTGGCCGCCTCCGGCGTCGTCTCGGAGGAGGGGCTCGCCCGTATCGCACAGGACGCCGAGCTGCCACGTACGGAGATCGGTGACGACGTCGCCGTCGGCGAGTACATCGCCGCCCGCCTCGGCCGCGAGGTCGTCGACCGGCTCGTCGAACCACTCCTCGGCGGTGTCTACGCGGGGGACGCCTACAAGATCTCGATGCGGGCCGCCGTGCCACAGCTCTTCGAGGCCGCGCGTACACACCGTTCGCTGACGGAGGGCGTACGGGCCATCCAGGCCGGAGCGGCGGCCCGGCAGCCGGCCGGGCCCGTCTTCATGGGCATCGACGGCGGGGTCGGCCGGCTGCCGCTCGCTGTCGCCGGGGCGGTGCGCGCCGCAGGCGGTGAGATCCTGCTCGGCTCGCCCGTGGAGCGGCTGACGAAACAGGACGATGGGTGGACGGTCGTCCTCGGCGACCGGCTGGTCGAGGCCGACGCCGTGGTCCTCGCCGTGCCCGCCCCCGCCGCCGCGCGACTGCTGGCGGGCGACTCCCCCGCCGCGGCCGCCGAGCTCGCATCCGTCGAGTACGCCTCCATGGCCCTGGTCACCCTGGCCTTCCGCGCCGCGGACCTCGCCGGGATGCCCGAGGGCAGCGGCTTCCTCGTACCGCCCGTCGACCGCCGCACGATCAAGGCATCCACCTTCTCCAGCCGCAAATGGGGCTGGCATGCCGAGGGCGAGGACGCGGACCCAGGGCTCTTCCTGCTGCGCACCTCGATCGGGCGGTTCCAGGAGGAGGCCGAGCTCGAGCGCGACGACGCCGAGCTGGTCCAGGTCTCGCTCGACGATCTGCGCGATGCGGTCGGGCTCACGGCCCGGCCCGTCGCCGGCCGCGTCACACGGTGGGACGGCGGGCTGCCGCAGTACCCGGTCGGCCACCTCGGCCGTGTCGCCCGTATCCGGGAGCACGTCGCGAAGCTGCCGGGGCTGCGGGTGTGCGGTGCGGCCTACGACGGCCTGGGGATCCCCGCGTGCATCGCGAGCGCGCGGACGGCGGCCGACGAGGTGCTGAGCGGCCTGAGCGGCGCGGCCTGAGCGGCTGAGCGGCCTGAGCGGACTGCGGGGACGGAGCGGACTGCGGGGACGGAGCGTGCCGGCCGGGCTGAGCGGAAGGAGCTGAGCGGGCGGGCCGGGCCGGTGGCGGCACGGCAGCGGACCGAGGCCCTCCGGGGCGCTCGCCGACCCTGGCGCGGTGCACGGGCGGCGGCGCGCGAGAATGGGCAGCATGACTGCTGCTCCTGACAAGACCGCGAACGCCGGCAAGAAGGCCAAGGACCTCAACGAGGTCATCCGCTACACCCTCTGGTCGGTGTTCAAGCTGCGCGACGCCCTGCCGGAGGACCGGTCCGGGTACGCCTCCGAGGTGGAGGAGCTGTTCGAGCAGCTCGCCGCGAAGGACGTCACCGTGCGCGGCACCTACGACGTGTCCGGCCTGCGGGCCGACGCCGACGTCATGATCTGGTGGCACGCGGAGACCGCGGACGCGCTCCAGGAGGCGTACAACCTCTTCCGCCGCACGAAGCTGGGCCGCGGCCTGGAGCCGGTGTGGTCGAACATGGCGCTGCACCGCCCCGCCGAGTTCAACAAGTCGCACATCCCGGCCTTCCTCGCCGACGAGCAGGCCCGGGACTATGTCAGCGTCTACCCCTTCGTGCGGTCCTACGACTGGTACCTGCTGCCCGACGAGGACCGGCGCAGGATGCTCGCCGACCACGGCAAGATGGCGCGCGGTTACCCGGATGTCCGCGCCAACACGGTCGCGTCCTTCTCGCTGGGCGACTACGAGTGGATCCTCGCCTTCGAGGCCGATGAGCTGCACCGCATCGTCGACCTCATGCGTCATCTGCGCGGATCCGAGGCGCGGAAGCACGTACGCGAGGAGGTCCCGTTCTTCACGGGCCGCCGCAAGCCGGTCGCCGAGCTCGTCGCGGGCCTGGCCTGATCTCCGGCCCCAGGCGCCTCGCTCTACGGCCCGCCCGCCTGACCTCCGGCCCCGGCCGCTCCGCACACGGCCCGCCCGCCTGACGGGCGGACGGGCCGTAGGGGAGCGCGGACCTCTCCGGGGAAGGCGTCAGACTCATCGACGAACTCAGCCGCCGCAACGCGGCCCGCGCCGCTGCCGAGAAGCCCGCCGGGGCCGATGTGCCCCGGGCCGGGGTCAGCGCGCGGGAAGCCCTCTCCGCAACCGGGCGCCCGCCGCT
>NZ_JBQQBW010000203.1:0-5109 GCF_052245415.1 Streptomyces sp. 8N706
TGCGTTGTCGGGCTCGTCCGAGTACGCCCAGTACGAGGACGACCCTCCGCCTTGCGATCGCACGCACCAGCCGCCGCGACCCCCGCCCTTCGGGCGGACGGCGCTACTTTCGAAACACGCCCTAGCGGACCGGCGCCGTGTGTCAGGCAGGCCCCAGCGGGAGCTCACCGGCGTCGAAGCAGGTGTGGTCACCGGTGTGGCAGGCCGCTCCCACCTGGTCGACCTTGACCAGGACGGTGTCGGCGTCGCAGTCGAGGGCGACGGATTTCACATGCTGGACGTGCCCGGAGGTGTCGCCCTTGACCCAGTACTCCTGGCGGCTGCGGCTCCAGTACGTGCAGCGGCCGGTGGTGAGGGTGCGGTGCAGCGCCTCGTCGTCCATCCAGCCGACCATCAGCACCTCGCCGGTGTCGTACTGCTGGGCGACAGCCGGGAAGAGCCCGTCGTCGGTCCGCTTGAGGCGGGCGACGATGGCCGGGTCGAGGCCGGAGGGGCGTGCGCTGCTGGACATGGGCTCCATTGTGCCGCGTCGGGTGGCCTGCCCGTACCCCTGCCCCTGCGCTTCGCGGCGTCCCGGGTGGACGGTCGTCGGGGAACCGGCCGTGTGTCCCGCTCCGTCGCCTGCCGGTTCCTCCTGTCCGGCTGTCCGGCTTCAACTCGGCTGGTTCGCATGCCCCGATGAGCCGGATGTCAGTGGGGTAGGGCATGCTTCCGGCATGACCACTCCGCCCCCGCCGCATGACGCCACGCCGCCGGCAGCGGGGGGCGGCTTCGGCCCGCCGCAGGGCTTCGGCCCGCCCCAGCACGGCCCGTCACAGGGGCAGGGCCCCGCACCGGGGCAGGGACCCGCGCAGCAGGGCTTCGGGCCTCCTCAGGCGTTCGGCCCGCCCCAGGGCGGTTACGGGGCGTTCCCGCCACCCCCGCCCCCCGGCACCGGACCCAGCGGACCGAAGATCGCCGGTATCTTCATCGCGGGCGTGCTGGCGGCCGGGCTGGCCGTGGGCGGCTTCCTGTTCTTCCAGGGCTCGGACGGCGGCGCCTCCGCCGACGCCGAGCCCCGATCCACGCCGACGCGGGACGATTCCGGAGAGCAGCGGCCCGGCGGCTCCGGCGGCGCCTCGGGGGAGACGTCCCCCTCGGGCCCCGCGAGCCCGTCCCCCTCACCCGGCGATGTGGTGCCCTTCGTGGCCCTGAAGCCGGGCAAGTGCTTCGACCACCCCGCCCTCGACGCCTCCGTCAGCGAGATCGAGACCCGTCCGTGCGCGGGGGCGCACGACGGTGAGGTGGTCGCCCGGGAGATGCTGACCGGTGAGTTCTCCTCCGAGCAGAAGCTCCAGGTCAAGGCGTTGAAGCTGTGTGAGACGGCGGTGACCGAGCGGATGCGGACCATACCCGAGGACGGGCGGACGTATTTCAACTACGCGCTGTACCCGTCCCTGGCCACCTATCGCATACGACACGAGAACCGGATCTCCTGCGCGGTGACACTCAGCAACGGCCTTGATGGGGAGAAGCTGACCGAGCCACTGCCGGGCTGAGCGCCGCGCGGCGTCGTGGCACCGCCGGGGCCCCAGCCGTACGCTGGCGCCATGTCGACCCATGCCAAGCGCGAACGTCTGCTCCTCGCCGACCTGTTGGAGTCCGCGGGCCCCGTCGCACCGACGCTGTGCGAGGGATGGAACACCCGCGAACTCGCCGCGCACGTGGTGGTGCGCGAGCGCCGCAGCGACGCGGCGGCGGGAATACTGCTCAAACCGCTGGCCCCCCGGCTGGAGCGGGTACAGGCCGAGTTCGCCGCGAAGCCGTACGAGGAGCTGGTCCATCTCATCCGCACCGGCCCGCCACGGCTCTCGCCGTACGCCCTGAAGCAGATCGACGAGGCGGCCAACACCATCGAGTTCTTTGTGCACGCCGAGGACGTACGCCGTGCGCGGCCCGACTGGGCACCCCGGGAGGTCGACGCGGTGTTCGCGGACGCACTGTGGTCCCGGCTGGAGAAGACCGCCCGGCTGCTCGGCCGCAAGTCCCCGGTCGGCCTGGTGCTCCGCCGCCCCGACGGCCGGACGGCGGTCGCCCACCGCGGCACCCCGGTGGTGACGGTCACCGGGGAACCGGCTGAGCTGACGCTCTTCGCCTTCGGCCGCCAGGAGGTGTCCCGGGTGGATCTGGAGGGCGAGAAGGACGCGGTCGCCAGGGCGTACGAGGCGAAGCTCGGCATCGCGCTCTGAACGCCGTGTACGGGCGATCGGGCCGGGCGGGGCCGGGCCGTCGAGGGCCGCTCGGCCCCCTGGGGGTCGGTTCGCTCCATGGAGGAGCGGCGGGCCGCCCGGCATGGTAAAGATGAGACGATCAAGGTGAAGCCGTATACGTCAAGCGCGACACCGCCGCACTCAGTCCCGGCTCGGCGCGGACTGCCGGGGCGATCTCCGTCGTCTGCAACCCCGCACGGACGCCATGCCGCCCCGGACAGGCCCGGTCACGCGCACAAGCCCGATCGTGTTCACCGGAAAGTCCGCACCTCAGGACCGAAGATCACGGAAGGGGGCCCGGCAGGGGTAGGAGACCGGTAGCCCGAGTACGGGGATGGTAGCGATGGAAACGCCGGTGACGATGTTCAGCGAGAGCCTGGAAGACCCCTTCTCCGTGGAACGGGCGGTCTCCGCGGTGCTGGACCACCGGGGGACGGTGATCGGCTGGGGCGAGCGGGCGCAGCGGCTGCTCGGATACACGGCGGACGAAGCGATCGGCCGGCCGGCGCTCGAGTTCCTGGTCGATCCCCAGGACCACGCTCCGGTGATCGAGGCCGCGGCGGAGGGCATGAGAACCGGCGGCTGGTACGGGGCCCTGCCCCTCCGGGACCGCACCGGCCGCCGCATGGAACTCGCTGTCAGAGCCCGCGCGGTCATCCGGTCCGGCGACGTCCACGAATGGTTTCTGGTCGGCTCCCCCGTGGAGGCCGTCCTTCAGTGGGAGACGGACCGCGCGGTCCTCGACGGAATGTTCCGTCGTTCCCCGATCGGGCTCGTCGTGCACAGTCCGGAACTGAGAATCCTGCGGGTCAACCGCGCGATCGCACGGGTCACCGATCTCCCGGCAGAGCGGCACCGTGGCCTGCACAGCGGCGAGTTGCTCATCCCCCCGGACGCGGAGACGGCGGAGACCAGGCTGCGACGCGTTCTGGAGACGGGAAAGCCCGTGATCTTCACCGAGCAGTCCTCACGACTGCGCCAGGACCCCGGCCGCGAGCGGTGGGTGTCCGTCTCCGCATTCCGCCTGCAGGACACCGCGGGCAGGATCCTCGGCGTCACCGAAACGGTCGAGGACGTCACCGACCGCTATCGTGCCCGGCGGCGGCTGGCGCTGCTCAACGAGGCCAGTTCCCGCATCGGGACCACCCTGGATGTGGACCAGACCGCTCGGGAGCTGGCCGAGGTGGCTGTCCCCAGCCTCGCCGACTGTGTGTCGGTGGACCTGCTGGAGCCGGTCACGCGGGGCGAGGATCCGCAGCAACAGACGTTGGGACCGGTGGTCCGTACCGCCCTGCGGAGCGTCACGCCGCAAGCGGCGGAGGTGATGTTCCCGGTCGGCGACCTGATCCGCTTCGCTCCCGATGCGCCGCAGGCCAAGTGCCTGGCGGCGCGGCGAGCGATCCTCGAACCGGCTCCGGACCTCTCCCCCGAGTGGTACGCCATGAGCCCTCGGCAGGCGGAGCTCGCCCGGGAGCTGACCCTCCATTCGCTGATGGTGGTACCGCTGGTCGCCCGTGGCCTGATATTGGGTCTGGTGAGTCTGTGGCGCTCCAAACGGCCCGAGCCGTTCGAGGAGGACGATCTCCGGCTGGCCCAGGAGTTCGCCTCCCGCGCCGGTGTCAGCATCGACAACGCCCGCCGCTACACCCAGCAACGACAGGCCGCGCTCACGCTGCAGCACAGCCTCCTGCCACGCGAGGTACCCGAACACGCGGCCATCGAGGTGGGCCACCGCTACCTGCCGGCCGGTGCCGCCCCCGGTATCGGCGGCGACTGGTTCGATGTCATTCCGCTCTCCGGCACCCGAGTGGCCCTCGTCGTGGGGGATGTGGTGGGCCATGGCATTCACGCCGCGGCCACGATGGGCCGCCTGCGCGCCGCCGTGCACACGCTGGCCAGCCTCGATCTCGAACCCGACGAGGTCCTCTCCCGCCTCGACGACCTGGTCGAGCTCCTGGCCGCCGAGCAGGAGGCGGACGGCGAACGGCGACCGGAGAATCAGGTCATCGGCGCGACCTGTCTGTACGCGGTCTACGACCCCATCTCCCGGCGCTGCGCCCTGGCGCGCGCCGGCCACCCGCCGCCGGCGATCGTGGGTCCCGACGGGCAGGCCGGCCTGCTCGATCTCCCGGCGGGCCCACCGCTCGGGCTGGGAGGGCTGCCGTTCGAGCCGTACGAGTTCGAAGCGGCCGAGGGCAGCCTGCTCGCCCTCTACACCAACGGGCTCGTCCAGACCCGGGACCGCGACATCGAGGGAGGAGTGACCCGCCTCTGTGAAGCGCTCACCCGGCCCACGGGCTCGTTGGAGCAGCTGTGCCAGGAGGTCGTCGACTCGATGCTGCCCGAGCATCCGGCCGATGACGTCGCCCTGCTCATCGCCCGTACCCGCGTGCTGCCACCCGAGAAGGTCGCGTCCTGGCAGCTGCCCGTGGAACCGGAGGCCGCATCCCAGGCGAGGGCGCTGACCACGGCCAAGCTGACCGAATGGGGACTGGAGGATCTGGCGTTCACCACCGAGCTGATCGCCAGCGAACTGGTCACCAACGCCTACCGGTACGGCGGCGGGCCGATGGAGCTGCGGCTCATCCGCGACCAGAGCCTCATCTGCGAGGTCTCCGACGGCAGCAGCACCTCCCCCCATCTGCGGCGGGCGCGCAGCATGGACGAGGGCGGCCGCGGCCTGTTCCTGGTGGCGCAGGTCACCGAGCGGTGGGGCACCCGCTATACGCGTGAGGGCAAGACCGTCTGGACCGAGCAGCCGCTGAACTCCACGGCGATGTGACCAGGGCGGCCTGGCGGCATACGGCTCGCTGTCCGCCGGCACCAGGAGACCGGGCACCGCCGTCGTCAGCCCGCCGAT
>NZ_JBQQBW010000204.1:0-5102 GCF_052245415.1 Streptomyces sp. 8N706
GTACGTGACGATGTCGACGTGGTTACCGATGCGCCGCATCACCTGCCGGGCCCCCGGGGTGCGGGCCCACCAGATCTCGTGGCCGTGCGTGGTAGCGACCATGCGCCGTATCCCGCCGCGCCGCAGCGCGGGCGCCATGGCGGCGAGCGGCGCGGCGGCCCCGAACCAGGCCCGGTCGCAGCCGTACCTCCGGGCTATCGCCAGGGCGCGGCGGGTGACGCGGGACGTGGGCAGCAGCATGCGTTTGGGGTCTCTGATCACCGGGAAGGGCAGCGTGGCGTCATACGCGGCGGCGCCTGGCTCGCTCGACGTGTAGACGACCACGTCGTCGCCGGGGACGCGGGTCGCCATGGCGTGGACGAACGTCTCGATGCCGCCCTGGCGGGGCGGGAAGTCGTTGGTGACGATCAGGGTGGCGCTCATGGGTGATTGCTGCCTTACGTAGGGAGGTGGTCAGGCGGTGAAGACGTAGTTGCGGCAGCCGTCGGTGATGCGCGGGACGGGTGTCCAGCGGCCGCGCTGCCGACGGTGGGCGCGGTAGCCGTAGTCCCGCAGGTGCCGCAGCACGTCGGCGGGGTACGCGCCGTACTTATCAAGGTGCCGGCGCTCGATCTCCAGGAGCAGCGTGGGGCGGTGGCGCCGCAGGGTGTCCGATCCGCCTTCGAGTACGGCGAGTTCGGCGCCCTCGACGTCGGCCTTGACGAGGGTGAGCCGCTCCAGGCCCGCCTCGTGGGCGAGTTGGTCGAGGGTGCGGACGGGGGCGTTCACGCTGCGCGCGGTGCGGAACTCGGCGTTCGGGCCGGGGCCGTCGGCGCCCTCGGTGAGGTAGGCCCGCCCGTGCACCGGCAGGCCGCGCCGTATCGGCAGGCTCAGGGTTCCGTGCCCGGGCCGGGCGCCCAGGGCGGTGCGGTGCACGGTCACGTTGCGGGCGCCGAGGAGGCGTGCGGCGGTGCGCAGCCAGCGGTTGGGGCCGGGCAGCGGCTCCACGCTGTGGACTTGGCCGGTGGGTCCGGCGAGCGCGGACAGCACCCAGGTGTAGAGCCCGTACTCGGCGCCTATGTCCACGCATGCCGCGCCCGGCCGTACGAGGTCACGCAGGCCCGCGACCTCGTCCTCGACGAACGGGAACCGGTGAGCGCCCCAGCGCAGCGCGGCGGCCACCGCGTGCGTGCGCAGGGCGCTCACCGGGCACCTCCGACCGGAATCAGGCGGGGGTTTTCGGAGGTGCGTACGAGGCGGCTCCGCACGGGCACGGCCCGTGGGGCGCCGCGGACCAGCCGGACCCACACGACGAGGAGGACCGGCAGGGCGAGGTAGCCGAACCGCCCGGCGGGTGCCAGGAGGAAGGCCAGGCAGAGACTGAGGGCGAGTCGGTCGGCGGCCGTAACCAGGTCGTGGGGCGGCCGTACGACGAGAGACACGCCGACGGCCAGTCCGCCGGCCAGCAGCAGCGCGACCGCCGCGTACCAGCCGACCGGACCGAGGTCGGCGAGCAGCCGGCCGGGTAGCGGGCTGGCGGCCGGGGTCTCCCACTCGCCGCGGCCGGTGGGGAAGGCGAACACCTGCTGGACCAAGGGCCCGGGCGACAGCAGCGCGCTCGGCAGGACGAGGACGACGGTGCCCGCCACGGCCACGGCGGCGGCGCGCACGGCGGCCCGCAGCCCCGCGCGCTGGGCGAGGAGCGACACGGCGACCGCGATGGCGGGCCACGCCGTCCACTTGAGGGAGCAGGCGGCGGCGAGCGCGAGCCCGGCGGCGAGGGGGCGCCGCCGTGCCGCATACGCCAGCGCCAGGCACAGCAGCCCGGTCAGCGGCAGGTCCACGCCGCTGACGCAGAGCGGCAGCGCCACGACCGGCGAGGCGACGAGCGCGCCGAGGGTCACCCGGCCTCCGACGGCCCGCCCGATCACGCGGCGTGCCCCCCACAGGCAGCCGAGGAACGCCGCCGTGCACCAGAGCCGGGCGTCGCCCAGCTGGGGCAGCCAGCCGCTGTCGCCCAGCACCGCCCGGGGCAGCCCGAACACCGCCATCCCGGGCAGGTACGGTGTGACCTCGACCACCGTGCGGGGGTCGGCCAGGTACGGGGTGGCCTGATGCAGCGTCAGCACCCCGGACCGCTCGATGACGCCGACCTCGCTCTGCGCCCCGCCGGTCACCAGCAGCACCAGCAGCGGTACGACCACGGCACCGCCGACGGCGACCCCGACGGAAACGCTCCGGCCCCGGGGCCACAGCGCGGCGCCCGCGGCACAGAGGTAGCCGACACCCGCGCTCGCACCCCAGACCCGGTGCGGCTCGGGCGCCGCGAGGAGCGGGAACACGCCGGCCCACATGGCGGCCACGAGCCAGCCGCCGCACCACAACAGCCTGTGTTTCCACTCGGGTTGAGTCTGGAAGGTAAGCACCCGTCCATCACATCGGGCCCTTACCGCTGCGTCATGACGGCCAGGTCGAGACCTAATGGTCGGGTTTCCCCTACCCCTCGCCGGCGGGCGCGGCCGGGGCGACGCAGCACACACGCGGGCCCCGGGGTGTTCCTGGCCGTCGTGTTGCCGGCGGCCGGGGTGCTGGGCGCGGTCCAGCCCAGGACCGGGGTCCCCGTCCGAGGAACTCCAACTGCCCGGCTCGGGCGGCTGCGTGCCGTCAGGCCAGGCCACGAGGTCGGCGTAGTCGTCGCTCAACAAGTCCTCCACGCCGTCGGGCAGCAGGATGGACCGCTCCGGCTGGAGCGCCTCCACGGCGCCCTCCTCGTAGGTCACCATCACCATGGCGCTCCGGCACGTGTGCAGCGGGCCGGGGATATCCACGGCTGGCGGGGTCCAGGTTGTTGGTGGGCTCGTCCAGCAGCAGTACGTTCGCCGAGGACACCACCAGGTTCGCGAGCGCGAGGCGGGTCTTCTCGCCGCCGGACAGGACGCCTGCAGGGTTGTCGGCGTCGTCGCGCCGGAGAACAGGAACGACCCGAGCAGCTTGCGGACCTCGACGAGGTCGAGGTCGGGCGCGGCCGAGCGCGGCTCGTGCATGTGCAGCCCGTTGCTGACGATGAGGTCGAACTCCTC
The DNA here is from genome assembly GCF_052245415.1 of Streptomyces sp. 8N706. NCBI lineage: Bacteria > Bacillati > Actinomycetota > Actinomycetes > Kitasatosporales > Streptomycetaceae > Streptomyces > Streptomyces sp. 8N706. Next base: position 3,060 of record NZ_JBQQBW010000204.1, read on the forward strand.
GTCGACGCGCAGGTTCCAGGCGTCGCGGGTGAGGAAGGCGGTGCGGTCGGCCAGGCCGTGCCGCCGGGCGTTGTCCGCGGCGTGGGCGAGGGACTCCTCGTCGAGGTCGATCCCGACGAGGCGTACGTTCTCCACGCCGTCGTAGTCCTGTACCAGCAGGTCGTCCATGACCCCGCAGGGGTTGGAGGCGAGGGTGGCGCCGGGGGTGACACTCTCGGCGACCAGGGCCTTGAAGCAGGGGTTGACGATGAGCGCATCCGGAGTGATCTCGAACCCGGCGTACAGGCCCTCCACTGAGGTCCGGGCCCGCTCCCGGTCAACCGATGAGGGTGCTGAGCAGTTCGGTGTTGCATCGCTTCTCGTCGAAGGCAAAGGCGCGCACGCCGAGCACTTCGTACGAGCGTCATCCCAGCGCCACGATGCCGCCCGCAACGCACATGACTGGCAGGCAGTCGAAGCGCCGGTCAGAGCCCCTTTGCCGCAGGCTCAAGGATCGCCACGCACTCCACATGATGCGTCATCGAAATCACATCAACGCTGCATGACGCCTGCGCCGGTACGAGGCAGCCTCATCACGCAGTTTGCGTCATACATGGATGACGTTCGACTTCCTCGAAATTACCGACTGACCGACAAGGGTTGCTCCTCGAAAGACCGGAATGTCACCCCAAAAAGCTCAACCGGACCCGACGGTCTGTGTTATTCGTGTTCGTGTCCACGACGCATACGGACTGCCAGGTGCCCAGCTCGAGCCGGCCGGCGATCACCGGCAGCGTCGCGTGCGGCGCCACCAGGGCGGGTACGACGTGGTCCCGGCCGTGGCCCGGACTGCCGTGCCGGTGCTGCCACCGGTCGTCGGCGGGGAGCAGCGTGTGCAGTGCGGCAAGCAGGTCATGGTCACTTCCAGCGCCGGTCTCCAGCAGGGCGATACCGGCCGTGGCGTGCGGTACGAAGACATTGAGCAGCCCGTCACGGCCCCGGGCGGCCTGCCGCAGAAAGTCCTCGCAGGCCCCGGTCAGGTCGTACACCGACTCGGTGGGGCCGGTGGTGATGTCGATCAGTGAAGTGGTGAAGGCATCGGACATACCTCCATACTCGCCCACCTCGCGGGGCGTGACGCCCGAGCCGGCGGCGCGCGAGCTGCTGAGCGCGCCTTCTGCGCCTCTGGGCGACGTACCGGCGGCGAACGGCGTCCCGTGTCCGCCCCCGGCGGTGCTCCGCTGCTCGTGACCGGAGGCCGCTGACGCCGGAAACCGCAGGTGACGGCGGTGCCCATACGGGGATGGGTTAGGGAGTCGCCGTAACGGGAAGAGCGTGCCCTCCCAAGGAGTTAGTAGAAGCGTGAACTACACCGTGGTGCGAGACGTGGACGTCGTCGTGACCGGCGCCGGCCAGGCCGGGCTCTCCGGCGCCTATCACCTCCGCCGGTCCGGGTACGAACCGGACCGGGACTTCGTGGTCCTGGACCACGCGCCCCGGCCCGGCGGCGCCTGGCAGTTCCGCTGGCCCTCGCTCACGTACGGCAGGGTGCACGGTATGCATGACCTGCCCGGACTGCCGCTGGCGAGCGTCCCGGAGGACCGGCCGTCCGCCGAGGTCATCGGCGACTACTTCGCCACCTATGAGCGCACCTTCGACCTGCGCGTGCACCGCCCGGTGGATGTGCGTGCCGTACGCGAGGGCGAGGGCGGACGGCTGCTGGTGGAGACCTCCGAGGGTGCCTGGTCGGCGCGGGCGCTCCTCAATGCCACGGGTACCTGGGGCCGTCCCTTCTGGCCGCGCTACCCCGGCCAGGAGTCCTTCCGAGGACGCCGGTTGCACACGGCCGGGTACAGCGGCCCGGCGGACTTCACCGGCGAGCGCGTGATCGTCGTCGGCGGCGGCACCTCGGCCGTCCAGCACCTCATGGAGATCGCCGACGTGGCGGCGGCCACGATCTGGGTGACCCGGCGCCCGCCCGTCTTCCGGGAGGGCCCTTTCGACGAGCAGCGCGGCCGGGCGGCCGTGGCGCTGGTCGAGGAGCGGGTGCGCAGCGGTCTGCCA
>NZ_JBQQBW010000205.1:0-4688 GCF_052245415.1 Streptomyces sp. 8N706
GCCGGAGATGGTGAAGGTGATGGTTCCGGTGGGGAGGGGGCCGGGGCCTGCTGGTGTCACGGCTGCGGTGACGGTGACGTTCTGGCCGAAGACCGAGGGGTCTGGGGTGGTGGTCACGGTGGTGTTGGTGGAGGGTTCGACTTCGACGGTGTGGGTGCCGGTGTCGGTTGAGGTGAGGAAGTCGGTGCTGCCGTTGTAGGTGGCGGTGATGGTGTGGGGGCCCAGGTCGAGAGTGGTGATGTCGAGTTGGGCTGTGCCATTCGTATCGAGGGCTTCGGTGAAGGTGCCGCCGCCGCTGCCGCTGATCACAAAGGTCACTGTGCCCGAAGGCGTACCGGACCCCGGAGACTCCACTTCCACTGTGGCCCTGATGGTGACGGGCTGGCCCAGGGCGGATGGGTCAGGCGTATCGGCGACCGCAGTGATCGTAGACGCCTTGCTCACAGCATGTGTGCCCGCGCCGGTGGACGGGCTGTAGTTGGCGTCACCGTTGTAGGCGGCGGTGACCGTATGGCTGCCGGAGGGCAGTGAGGTGCGGGTCAGGGTGGCTGTGCCGTCGGTGTCGACGGGGACCGTGGTGGTTCCTCCGCCGCCGGAGATGGTGAAGGTGACGGTGCCGGTGGGTGTTCCGGCTCCCGGGGCCACGGCCCTCACGGCGGCAGTGAAGATGACCGGCTGTCCGAAGACCGACGGATCGGGTGAGGAGGAGACCGCCGTCGTTGTCCCGGCGGGGAGAACCGTGTGGCTGTCGGTGCCGGTGGAGGAGGTGAAGCTGGGGTCGCCGACGCCGACGTAGGTGGCTTCGACGGTGTGGCTTCCGGTGGCCAGAGTGCTGTGGGTGACGGTGGCGACACCGGCGGCGTCGAGGGTGCCCGTCAGTGTACTGGTGCCGTCGATGGTGAAGGTGACGGTGCCGACCGGTGTCCCCGCCCCCGGCGCGACCGGCGTGACGGTGGCGGTGAAGGTCACATCCTGCCCGAACACCGACGGATCCGGCGACGATGTCACTGTCGTGGTGGTGGCGGCGGGGTTGACGGTGTGGGTGTCTGCGCCGGTGGAGGGGGCGTGGTTGCGGTCGCCGTTGTAGGTGGCGGTGCGGGTGTGCGTCCCTACCGCGAGGGCGTTGCTGGTGAGGGTGGCGACGCCGTTGGAGTCCAGGGGCAGAGTGATCGTGCCTCCGCCGCTTTCGGTGAAGGTGACCGTCCCCGTGGGTACCCCCGCCCCCGGGGCGAGGGGTGCCACGACCGCGGTGAAGGTGACGTCCTGCCCGAACACCGAGGGGTCGGGGGTGGTGGTCACTGTGGTGGTGGTCGAGGCCCGCTCGACGACATGCGTGTCGGTGCCGGTGGACGGGGCGTAGTTGGCATCGCCGTTGTAGGTCGCGGTGCCGCTGTACGTCCCGGCGGGAAGGGCGTTGGTGGTGATCGTGGCGACGCCGGAGGCGTCCAGCGGGACGGTGATGGTGCCGCCGCCGCTCTCGGTGAAGGTGACCGTCCCCGTAGGAACACCCGCCCCCGGGGAGACAGGTGCCACCACCGCGGTGAACGTAGCGTGCTGTCCGAACACCGACGGATCGGGAGTCGAGGACACCGTCGTGGCGGTCGAGGCCCGGTTGACGACATGCGTATCGCTGCCTGCTGATGGGGTGTAGTTGGTGTCGCCGTTGTAGGTCGCGGTGATGGAGTAGTTGCTGGCGGGGAGTGTGCTGATGCTGACGGAGGCGACCCCGGAGGAGTCGAGGGCCCCGGTGAGTGTCGGGCCGCCGGAGATGGTGAAGGTCACGGTTCCCGTGGGAGTCCCGGCTCCCGGTGCCAGGACCGCGACCGTGGCGGTGAAAGTGACCCGCTGCCCAGACACCGACGGGTCGGGCATGGAAGTCACCGTGGTGGTGGTCGAGGCCTGGTTGACGGTGTGGGTGTCGGTGCCGGTGGAGGGGTTGTAGTTGGTGTCGCCGTTGTAGGTGGCGGTGACCGAACGGTTCCCGGAGGGCAGTGCGTTGAGGGTCAGCGTGGCCGTGCCGTCGGTGTCGACGGGGACCGTGGTCGTTCCTCCGCCGCCGGAGATGGTGAAGGTGACGGTGCCGGTGGGTGTTCCGGCTCCTGGTGCTAGGGGTGCGATGGCTGCGGTGATGGTGATCGGCTGTCCGAAGACTGAGGGGTCCGGGGTAGATGTCACCGTGGTGGTGGTGGATGCCTGGTTGACGGTGTGGGTGTCGGTGCCGGTGGAGGAGGTGAAGCCGGCGTCGCCGGCGCCGACGTAGGTGGCTTCGATGGTGTGGCTTCCGGCGGTCAGGGTGTTGTGGGTGACGGTGGCGACACCGGCGGCGTCGAGGGTGCCGGTGAGGGTACTGGTGCCGTCGATGGTGAAGGTGACCTGACCTGCGGGTGTCCCTGCCCCGGGTGGCAGGGCAGCCACCGTGGCGGTGAAGGTGACGTCCTGCCCGAACACCGACGGGTCCGGGGACGATGTCACGGTCGTGGTGGTGGCGGCGGGGTTGACGACGTGGGTGTCGGTGCCGGTGGAGGGGTTGTAGTTGGTGTCGCCGTTGTAGGTGGCGGTGAGGGCGTGGGTGGCGGTGCTGAGGGTGTCGAGGGTGAGGGTGGCGGTGGCGTCGGTCAGTGGCACGGTGAAGGTGCCTCCGCCGGTGCCGGAGATGGTGAAGGTGATGGTTCCGGTGGGGAGGGGGCCGGGGCCTGCTGGTGTCACGGCTGCGGTGACGGTGACGTTCTGGCCGTAGACCGAGGGGTCGGGGGTGGAGGTCACGGTGGTGCTGGTGGAGGGTTCGACTTCGACGGTGTGGGTCGTGGTGTCGGTGGAGGTGAGGAAGTCGGTGCTGCCGTTGTAGGTGGCGGTGATGGTGTGGGGGCCCAGGTCGAGGGTGGTGATGTCGAGTTGGGCTGTGCCGTTGGTGTCGAGGGCTTCGGTGAAGGTGCCGCCGCCGCTGCCGCTGATCACAAAGGTCACTGTGCCCGAAGGCGTACCGGCCACGGCAAGTTCGGCGTCCACGGTGGCCCTGATGGTGACGGGCTGGCCCAGCGCGGACGGATCGGGAGACGAGGTCACCGTCGTAGTCGTCGCGGCCTGGTTGACGGTGTGGGTGTCGGTCCCCGTCGAGGGGTTGTAGTTGGTGTCGCCGTTGTAGGTGGCGTTGACCGAATGGCTGCCGGAGGGCAGTGAGGTGCGGGTCAGGGTGGCTGTGCCGTCGGTGTCGACGGGGACCGTGGTCGTTCCTCCGCCCCCGCTGATGGTGAAGGTGACCGTGCCGGTGGGTGTTCCGGCTCCCGGTGCCACGGGTGCGACGGCGGCAGTGAAGATGACCGGCTGCCCGAAGACTGAGGGATCAGGGGTGCTGGAGACGGTGGTGGAGGTGGTCGCCTGGTTGACGGTGTGGGTGTCGGTGCCGGTGGAGGAGGTGAAGCTGGGGTCGCCTGCGCTGTCGTAGGTGGCTTCGACAGTGTGACTTCCCGCGGCCAGAGCGCTGTGGGTGACGGTGGCGATGCCGGTGGCGTCGAGGGTGCCGGTCAGGGTGCTGGTGCCGTCGATGGTGAAGGTCACGGTGCCGGCCGGTGTCCCCGCCCCCGGTGGCACCGCAGCCACCGCGGCAGTGAACGTGACCGGCTGCCCGAACACTGACGGATCAGGTGATGACGTCACTGTCGTCGTGGTGGCGGCAGGGTTGACGGTGTGGGTGTCGGTGCCGGTGGAGGAGGCGTAGTTGGCATCGCCGTTGTAGGTGGCGGTGCCGCTGATCGTGCCCACGCCGAGGGCGTTGCTGGTGATGATGGCGACGCCGTTGGAGTCCAGGGGCAGAGTGATGGTGCCGCCGCCGCTGTCGGTGATGGTGACCGTTCCGGTGGGAACTCCCGCTCCTGGGGCGAGGGGTGTCACGACCGCGGTGATGGTGACGTCCTGCCCGTAGATGGAGGGGTCGGGAGTGGTGGTCACGGTGGTGGTGGTCGAGGCCCGGTTGACGATATGCGTGTCGGTGCCGGTGGAGGGCGCGTTGTTGGTGTCGCCGTTGTAGGTGGCGGTGATGGAGTAGTTGCCGGCGGGGAGTGTGCTGGTGCTGACGGAGGCGACCCCGGAGGCGTCGAGGGCCCCGGTGAGTGTCGGTCCACCGCCGGAGACGGTGAACGTCACGGTCCCCGTGGGAGTCCCGGCCCCCGGTGCCACGGACGCGACGACGGCCGTGAAGACAACCGACTCTCCGAAGACCGACGGATCAGGTGATGAGCCCACACTGGTGGTCGTTGTTGCCTGGTTGATGGTGTGGGTGTCGGTTCCTGTCGAGGGGCTGTGGTCGCTGTCGCCGTTGTAGGTGGCGGTCACTGAGTTGTCGCCGGCAGGGAGCGTACTGATGGGCAGGGTGGCAGTTCCGGTGGTATCGACCGGGACCGTGGTGACGAGGCCTCCGCCGCTGAACTCGAAGGTGACGGTGCCCGTGGGGGTTCCGGCTTCCGACACCAGGGCCGCGACGTTGGCCGTGAAGATGACGGTCTGCCCGAAGACCGACGGATCAGGCGAGGAGGAGACCGCTGTCGTTGTTCCGGCGGGGAGGACCGTGTGGGTGTCGGTGCCGGTGGAGGAGGTGAAGCTGGCGTCGCCGGCGCCGACGTAGGTGGCTTCGATGGTGTGGCTTCCGGCGGTCAGGGTGTTGTGGGTGACGGTGGCGGTGCCGGTGGCGTCGA
>NZ_JBQQBW010000206.1:0-4962 GCF_052245415.1 Streptomyces sp. 8N706
CGACAACGCAGCGAGCGTGCGTGCCAGGCGTCGCGAGCCAGGCGGGACTTTCGAAACACGCCCTAGCACGGCGCCGTACGGCGGGAGGCCGTGCCAGGGCGGCGAGCGGGGTGAACCATGGCTGATGCGGCACTAGGATCAAGGCCCATGACCACGGGTGCTGCCACGATGGACCTCGAAACCTTCCGCAAGCTGGCGGCCGACCGCCGCGTCATCCCCGTCAGCCGCAAGCTGCTCGCGGACGGGGACACTCCGGTCGGCCTCTACCGCAAGCTGACGGCCGAGCGCCCCGGCACCTTCCTGCTCGAATCCGCCGAGAACGGCCGCTCCTGGTCCCGCTACTCCTTCATCGGCGTCCGCAGCGCCGCCACCCTCACCGTCCGCGACGGCACCGCCCACTGGCTCGGCACCCCGCCCGTCGGCGTCCCCACGGACGGTGACCCGCTGGACGCGCTGCGCGCCACCCTCGAGGCCCTGCACACCCCCCGTGACCTGGGCGGACTCGTCCACCTTCCGCCCTTCACCGGCGGCATGGTCGGCTACCTCGGCTACGACATCGTGCGCCGGCTGGAGCGCATCGGCGACAGCACCCGGGACGATCTGCGGCTGCCCGAGCTGACCATGCTGCTCACCTCGGACCTCGCCGTCCTCGACCACTGGGACGGCACGGTCCTGCTCATCGCGAACGCGATCAATCACAACGACCTCGACTCGGGCGTGGACGAGGCCTACGCGGACGCGGTGGCCCGCCTCGACGCGATGACGGCCGATCTGTCCCGGCCCGCCCCGGCGAGCGCCGCCGCCCTGCCGCCCTCCCGGATTCCCGACTACACCGCACTGTGGGGCGGCCCCGCGTACCAGGAGGCGGTCGCGGACATCAAGGAGCGCATCCGTGCGGGCGAGGCCTTCCAGGTCGTGCCCTCGCAGCGGTTCGAGACCCCGTGCCCCGCCTCCGCCCTCGACGTCTACCGGGCGTTGCGGGCCACCAACCCGAGCCCGTACATGTATCTTTTCCGCTTCCCCGGGCTCGACGGGGAAGAGGGCTTCGACGTCGTCGGATCCAGCCCCGAGGCGCTGGTCAAGGTCGAGGACGGCCGCGCCATGGTGCACCCCATCGCCGGCACCCGGCCGCGCGGCGCGACACCGCAGGAGGACGCGGCCCTGGCCGAGGAGCTGATGGCCGACCCCAAGGAGCGCGCCGAGCACCTGATGCTCGTCGACCTCGGCCGCAACGACCTCGGGCGGGTCTGCGAGCCCGGCAGCGTCGAGGTCGTCGACTTCATGTCCATCGAGCGCTACAGCCATGTCATGCACATCGTGTCGACCGTCGTGGGCCGCGTGGGGGAGGGGCGTACGGCGTTCGACGTGCTCACCGCCTGCTTCCCGGCCGGGACCCTCTCCGGGGCGCCCAAGCCCCGCGCGATGCAGATCATCGAGGAGCTGGAGCCGAGCCGTCGAGGAATCTACGGCGGCTGCGTCGGCTACCTCGACTTCGCCGGTGACTCGGACACGGCGATCGCCATCCGCACGGCCCTGCTGCGGGGCGGCACCGCGTACGTCCAGGCGGGCGCGGGCGTGGTCGCCGACTCCGACCCTGCGGCGGAGGACACGGAGTGCCGTAACAAGGCGGCGGCGGTCCTCCGGGCGGTCGCGATGGCGAACGGCCTCGTGGCCCCGTAGCCCTCCTCCGCGCCACGCCCGGGGTTGCGTGCGCCCTCCGCGCCGGGGAGCCGTGGCGATCCTCCACTTCACACGTGGCGTGGCCTTTCGGTGCCGGGGCGCCGCAGGTTTTTTCCGCGCGGTCGCTACGCCTGGGGTGACGCAGCCCTTCCGTGCCGGGGCGCCGCAGGTTTCCCCCGCGTCGCCCGTCACACCCGGGGTGACGCGGTCCCCCGTGCCGGGCTCAGTAGGTCTCCTGCGCGTCGCCCGCCACGCCCGGAGTGGCGTGCCCTTCCATGCCGGACCGCGCGTCCGGCCGCCGCCCCCTTCGTGCGGCGCCGACCCGGTGCCCCCGGTGACGGGGAGTCGTCCGGACGCGCGATAGTGGTGGGGTGAGTGCCGTACCCGAGCCCCGTAGTACCCCTGCCTCCGAGCCCTCCCGCGCCGAGCCGTCCCTGCGGGCCGAGCGCAGCGGGAGGCGCAGTCTCGCCGCCGCTCTGCTGCTCGGCGCGGCCGGAGCGGCGCTCGTGCTGCTCGCCGGAGCACAGACCTGGAGCGAGGGCACGTCGACCGCCGCGCAGGGCGAGCTCCCGCTGTCCGCCGGCGGCCGGGACGTCACCAGCCTGCCCGCCGCGCTCGCCGTCGTCGGCCTGGCCGCCCTCGTCGCGGTCTTCGCCGTACAGCGGGCCGGCCGGGTCGTCGTCGCCGCGCTGCTCGCGCTCTGCGGCGCCGCCGCGGTCCTCACCTCCCTCCTCAGCGCCTCGGACACCGCCGCGCTCGAGGCCGAGGCCGCCCGGGCGACGGGTCTCAGCAGCGCGGGCGTCGAGCACGTCACCTACACCGCCTGGCCGTGGGTCTCCGCGGCCGGAGGCCTTCTGCTGCTGGTCGCGGGGGTGCTCGCCCTTCGCCACGGGCGACGCTGGCCCGCCATGTCGGGCCGGTACGAGCGCGGTGGCCGGCCCGCCCCGGGCCGTACCCCGTCCGCCTCCGACCCCGACCGCCCGGAGGAGATCTGGAAGGCGCTCGACCGCGGCGAGGACCCGACCCGCGACGCGTGATCCAAAAAGCGGCCACCCCCGATCACGACCGGCCCGGGCGTCGGGGACAATGACCGGTGAGCGTTCACCGCGCCCCGACCCCGGGGGCCGCACCCCCACGGACGGAGGTCCGGGGGAGCGACACAGCAACGAGGAGTACTCATGGCGGGCAACAGCCACGGACACACCCCGGCCGCCTGGACCGGCGTCATCATCGCCTTCATCGGCTTCTGCATCTCCGGTGCCTTCACGGTCGCGGCCCAGCCCATCGGCTTCGTGGCGGGTCTCGTCGTCGTCGCGCTCGGTGGCGTCGTCGGTCTCATGATGCGCGCCGCGGGCCTGGGCAAGCACAAGTCCGACGCCCAGCCGCAGGCGCAGACGCAGACGCAGCCCCAGAGCTGATTCCGGCGCACGCGGGCGACCGCCCGACAGGCGTGGTTCCGGGCCCGTACGGTCGTACGGACGTGGTGCGGAGCTGCGCCTTCGCGTGTCTGCGAGGAGACTCGGCGGTGTGACCGACGAATCCGTGGAGCACACGACGCGGACCGAACACACGGCAGGGGCCGTGCAGCTGCCGCCGACCGTGCAGGCGTCGCCGCGCGGCGGGCGGCCGGCCGGTGTGGCCGCTCCGCTCACGGCCCTCGCCGGAGCGGTCGCGGCCTTCGGCTACGTCGGCGCGGTGGACCCCAACGAGCCCGGCCACTACCCCGCCTGCCTGCTGCTCCGGTACACGGGGATCTACTGCCCGGGCTGCGGTGGTCTGCGCAGCGCCCACGCCGTCGTACACGGGGATCTCGCCACGGCCCTGAGCGCGAACGCCCTGGCCGTCGCCGTCTACGCCGCCTGCGCCGCCGTATGGGCGGTCTGGTTCGCACGGGCCGTCCGGGGCAGGCCGCTGGGCCTGCGCCCGCGGCCCGTCCACTGGTGGTCCCTCGCGGCGCTCGTGCTGCTCTTCACCGCCGTCCGGAATTCGCCCCTCGGGGCCGGGCTCGTGCCATGACCCGCACGGTGGAGAGGACGGTGACGGGCCTGGTGCGGGCCACATATGTCCAGGTGGTGGGACCGCCGTCCACCGGATGCGGGACCTCCGCCCGGGGCCGGATACCATCGCAGTGCCCCGTGCAATGCCTGGTGGGGCAGCGCCCGGAGGGCGCCGACCATTTGCTCCAGAATCCCGGAAGGGGGCCGCTCGCGTGAGTGTGCTCGACGAGATCATCGACGGAGTCCGCGCCGACCTCGCCGAGCGGCAGGCGCGCGTCAGCCTCGAGGAGCTCAAGGAGCGGGCCGCGAAGGCTCCCCAGGCCAAGGACGGCGTCGCCGCGCTCCGCGGTGACAGCGTCAATGTGATCTGTGAGGTCAAGCGCTCCAGCCCCTCCAAGGGGGCGCTCGCCGCGATCGCCGACCCGGCCGGGCTCGCCGCCGACTACGAGGCGGGCGGCGCGGCCGTCATCAGCGTGCTGACCGAGCAGCGCAAGTTCGGCGGCTCGCTGGCCGATCTGGAGGCCGTACGGGCGAGGGTCGACATCCCCGTGCTCCGCAAGGACTTCATCGTCACCTCCTACCAGCTGTGGGAGGCCCGGGCGTACGGCGCGGACCTCGCCCTGCTGATCGTCGCCGCCCTCGACCAGGAGGCCCTGGTGTCCCTGATCGAGCGGGCCGAGTCGATGGGCCTGACCCCGCTCGTCGAGGCGCACGACGAGGAGGAGGCCGAGCGTGCGGTCGACGCGGGGGCGCGCATCATCGGCGTCAACGCCCGCAACCTGAAGACGCTCGAGGTGGACCGCGGGAACTTCGCCCGGATCGCCCCCGAGATCCCCGACCACATCGTGAAGGTCGCGGAGTCCGGCGTACGCGGGCCGCACGACCTGATCGCCTACGCCAACGAGGGCGCGGACGCGGTGCTGGTGGGTGAGTCGCTCGTGACCGGGCGGGACCCGAAGGCGGCGGTGGCCGACCTGGTGGCCGCGGGCGCGCACCCGGCGCTGCGGCACGGGCGGGGCTGAAGCCGCTATGAGCGCGTACGCACGGCTGGCTCGCGGCTGCAGGCCGCGGGGTTGTCGTGCCCCCGCGCGGCGTGTGCGGGGGCGCAGGGTGCGCTATGTGATCGGATGCGAGCCGGGACAGGTCAACGGGATGCGATGGCGCCTGGCGGCTGCGCTCTAGCCGTCCCGGCGGGGTGCCGGTTCGGGTGCCGAAGCTGCTTCGGGTGCCGGTGTTTCTGTGGGTTCCGGGGCCGGGGGCCCCGGGGTCGGGGGGCCCGGAAAGG
>NZ_JBQQBW010000207.1:0-4954 GCF_052245415.1 Streptomyces sp. 8N706
GTAGTAGCCGACCTTCAGGAACGCCTCCTGGAGCTGCTCCGAGCCGACGGTGCCGCCCGCAGGTTCGCGCTCGAGCCGGGCGCGTGCCTTCTCGTAGTTGGCCAGCACCGCCCGCCTGACGGGCGGACGGGCCGTAGGGGAGCGCGGACCTCTCCGGGGAAGGCGTCAGATGCCCGGCCGGGGCACCGCACGCAGAGTGCGGTGCTCGGGTACCGCCGGCTCCTGCGGGTCGGGCCCGGCGTCGTACCCCGGAGCAGATAGGCCTCCAGATGGCGGTTGACACAGGCGTTGTCGCCGCCCGCGATGCCGTGCGTGCCCGAGCGGCGCTCGGTGACCAGCGAGGATCCGGCCAGTCGGCGCTGCAGTTCCAGCGCTCCGGGGTACGGCGTGGCGGCGTCCCGCTCGGCGGCGAGGATCAGCACCGGGGGCAGCGCGCCGGCGGCCGTGCGGACGTCGAGCGGCTGCTGCCGGGGCTCCGTCCAGTACGCGCACGGCAGATTCATCCAGGCGTTGTCCCAGGTCTCGAACGGGGCGGTCTGCGCGAGCCGGGTGTTGTCCCGGTCCCAGGTGTCCCAGCTGGTCGGCCACGGGGCGTCGTTGCACTCGACCGCCGTGTAGACGGCCAGGCCGTTCTCGTCCTCCGCCGCGTCCTCCGCGCGGGGCTCCGCCTGCTCGATCAGCCGCTTCGGATCGCCCCGTAGATACGCCGACAGGGCTTGGGCGCGGCGGGGCCAGTACGCGTCGTAGTAGCCGACCTTCAGGAACGCCTCCTGGAGCTGCTCCGAGCCGACGGTGCCGCCCGCAGGTTCGCGCTCGAGCCGGGCGCGTGCCTTCTCGTAGTTGGCCAGCACCGCCTGCTGGGTCCGGCCCAGGTGGAAGACCGCGTCGTGCTTGGCGACCCAGCGGCGCCAGTCGGCCCAGCGGGTCTCGAAGGCGAGCGACTGGTCCAGGTTGGCCTGGTACCAGATCTGCCGCGGGTCGGGGTTGACCGCGCTGTCGAAGACCATCCGGCGCACATGACCGGGGAAGAGCGTTGCGTAGACCGAGCCGATGTAGGTGCCGTAGGAGGACCCCAGGAAGTTGAGCTTCCGCTCGCCGAGTGCCGCGCGGATCACGTCGAGGTCGCGGGCGTTGTTGAGCGAGGTGTAGTGCCGCAGGGCCGTACCCATCCGGAGCGAACAGCCGCGTGCGTACACGCCGGCCTTCTCCTTGCGGAGGTTCTTGTACTCCTCCGAGGGGTGCAGCGGGAGGTTGGTCGGGGCCTTGGCGAACTCGGCCGCGTCCTGGCAGGACACCCGCGCCGAACGGCCGACCCCGCGCGGCGCGTAGCCGACGAAGTCGTACGCCTTCGACAGCGACCTCCACTCCTCGATGGGCGCGAACATCGGGAAATCCATACCGGAGGCGCCCGGCCCGCCCGGGTTGAACAGCAGAGCCCCCTGGCGAGCGGAGCCGGCGCCGGTGGCGCGGACCCGGCTGACGGTGAGGGAGATCTTCCGGCCGCCGGGGTGCGCGTAGTCGAGAGGCACCGAGACGGTGCCGCACTGTACGGGGTCCGGCAGGTTCTCGGTCTTCGGACAGCGGCCGAAGGCGATCCCGGCGGCTGCCGCGCGGTGCACGGCGACGGCGGTGCCGCGGACTTCGGGGGCGTCGCCCGCTGCGCTCGATGGAGCTGCGCTGCCGGCGGGGGTGGCGGCGACTGCGGTCAGAACCAGCGACCCGAGGGTGCCGTACAGCGCTACTGCTCTCACAGGGTCATCCCCTCATACGAAGAAATATGACAGGGATGATTCGTCGGACTATTCCGGAAGTAAAGGACTGTGAGGCGGTGTCGGGACCGATGCGCCCGAGCGGCCCATGGCTGGGGGCCGTTCTGCTGCCGCCGCCTGCGGTCAGGTCCGCCTGGAGCGCAGGATCTGACATGACGTCAGGTGTGGCGGTTGCGGACGGTGGGCCGAGCGACGGTGCACGGGATCCGGCCGATCGGCCACCCGGGGCGGGGCGGTGCCGTTCGGCCCCGGATCCGCCCGGTGCAGGCCGGTGGCGATCGCGGTTTCCGCTGCGCGTGCGGTGGGGCAGCGTGGGTTGCGGGAAGCGTGGGGTGCGGTTGCTGTGCCTCTTTCGCCGGAGAGGCTGTGGTCCCCGGACGCCTTCGGTGTCGGGCGCGGCAGCCCCGCTACGGCTGACCCGGGGTCAGCGGGATCGCAGGGCGGCGCCGAACAGCCGTGCGATGCGGCCGCGGGGCAGCGGCGCGGGGCCCGAGCGCTCACGCCACCACAGGCCGAGCCGCTCCCGTACGGCCGCGTCCGTCGCGTACGCGGGCTCGGCCGAGGTCAGCAGGTGCTGGGCGAAGTCCAGCGCGTCCCGGCGGTAGCCGCCGGTCATCGGACGGGACCGGGCGTAGCCGACAAAGGCCTGCCGATAGGCCCGGCCGAGGATCTCCGGCAGTTCGGGGGCGACCTTGGCGACGACATCGGCGCGCTTGGCGGTGAGGGCCCGGTTCTGGACGCGCAGCCGCTGACGGTCGAAGCCCTCGGGGGCGGGGGTGCCCGCCACGAGCGCGGAGAGGAGCGCGGTCTGCCTGAGCCCGAGGCGCTGCCGCGGGGCTTCGGTCGGAGCCCCGGCGCCGGGCCCGGCCCGTGTTCCTGCCGCTGCCCCGGCGGGGCTCCCGGACGGTGTGGCTCGTTCACCCGGTTCGCCCGGTTCCCGGGGTGAGGGCGCGCCGTCCGCTCCGGCCGCCGTCGTCCCGCCGGAAGCGGGCCCACGGGCTTGACCGGCCCCCCGGGTCGGAACGGGCCCACCCGCCGGAACGGGGGCATGGGGCCTTCGGGACGCGACCACCGCACGGATCGCGTCGAGTTCGCCTTCCAGCTCCTCCGGCGCCGGAAAGTCCTCGTCGCGCTCCAGGAGTACGCCGGGTGGTTCGGTACGGGAGCACAGCTCCGCCAGCACGTCGAGCACCGGCTCGGTCACCGGGTGCGCGTGGCTGTCGTGCCACACGCCGTCCTTCTCGACGCCGCCCGCCACATGCACGTACGCGATGGCCTCGACCGGCAGTTCGTCCAGCGCGGTCGCCGGGTCCTCACCGCGGTTGACGTGGTTCGTGTGCAGATTGGCCACGTCGATGAGGAGCCGTACCCCGGTGCGCTCCACCAGCTCCGCGAGGAACTGCCCCTCGGTCATCTCCTCGCCCGGCCAGGCGATCAGCGCCGCGATGTTCTCCAGGGCGAGCGGCACGGGGAGCGCCTCCTGGGCGATCCGGACGTTCTCGCACAGCACGTCGAGCGCGTCACGGGTGCGCGGCACCGGCAGCAGATGGCCCGCCTCCAGCTGGGGCGAGGCCGTCAGCGGCCCGCCGGCCCGTACGAACGCGATGTGCTCGGTGACCAGCGGCGAGCCCAGCGCCTCGGCTCGCTCGGCGAGAGCCGTGAGGCGCGCCGGGTCCGGGCGGTCCGCGCCGCCGATGCCGAGGGAGACACCGTGCGGGACGACCGTGGTGCCGCGCTCGCGCAGCCGCAGCAGCGGTTCGGGGAGATGGCCCGGGCAGATGTTCTCGGCCACCACCTCGACCCAGTCCAGACCGGGCAGCCGCGCCACCGTCCCGGCGATCTCCGGCCGCCATCCGATGCCGGTCCCCAGACGTTCCATGGTCTGCCCCTCCCCGTCGGGTGTTCCGGGTGTTCGACTGGTGTCCCACTGATGGCCCGGCCGGGCCGGGCCGAATCCTCGATGGCGGCGGTTCAGAGGTTGATTTGAGGTTGTGGCCCCGGAAGCGCCGAGGGCACCGGCACGCAGTACTCCGCGTGTCCGGTGCCCCCTGGCCGGGTTCGGCTCACGAGCCCTGCGTCAGTAGCCGCTGGTTCCCGAGCCGGTGTTCGAGCCGAGCTGTGGTACGGACGTGGAGTCCGCCGTGGGCTCGTCCGCCGGCGGAGCGTCGGCCGACGGCTCCGAGGTCGTCTTCACTCCATCGCCCGGCACGACGGGGATGGGGGCGGGCACCGCGGTGGACGTGGGCGGCGGGGGGCCGGTCGGGCTGGCCGGGGGAGCCGTCGCCGCGTCGTTCGCGATGGCGTCGAAGTCCACCATGCCGGTGCGCTCGAGCATGGTGATGTGGTCGAGGACCGTCAGGTTGGCGGCGTCGGCCAACGACCGGACGAGAGTGTTACGTGTGTTGTTGCGGGTCTGCCCTATCTGGCCGAAGAACTTGCCGTGGGCCGAGCGCAGGAGGTTCGCGAACTTCCGCTGGTACTCCGTGCCTTGCGCGTTCGTCATCTCCTGGAGCCAGCCCTGCTGCTGCGCGTTCGGCTGGTTCGGCAGCTCGACCGCGAGCTTCGCCGCGATGTCGCGGGTGCGCTTGTCGAGGTCCGTGTGCCCGACGATCAGATGGTCACCGGCGTCCCTGACCGCCTGGGTGGGGGCGCGTTCCATGGCCTGCATCCCGGCGGGCATCTCCCACAGTCCGGCCAGCCGCACCTTGACGATGAAGTCCCGGTCGGCGGCGGTCAGCGGACCCCACTTGGTGGACACGGTCCCCGCGGTGAGGTTGGCCGTTCCGGGCCCGGAGCGGTCGGCGTAGGACCAGACGGGGTAGATCATGGCGCTGAGCGTCGCGACAAGAGCGACGATGATCAGCTTTGTTGCGTTGATGTGTCGCAAGGTGTCTCCTGCAGGGGCGGCACACGGGGGTGCACTCGGCGCATACCTCGGCTGTGCGAATCTGCGGCCGGAGCGGGGGGTCGAGTTGCGTCAGCCAAGCGTTAACTGTGCGGTCGGTCAAGCGGCTTCGTCGGATCGGCGGCCCGAGGGGCCGGGCGTCAGGGGCTGTCTCGACGTGGTGACCTCCATGGATCGGGCCGCGGAGCGTCCCTGGGTCCCCGGGACGACAGGGAGGCGGGCCGCGGGCCGTCCCGGAGGCCCGGCCGTGGACGCGTCCGGGAGGTGCGCGGGGACGGTC
>NZ_JBQQBW010000208.1:0-4742 GCF_052245415.1 Streptomyces sp. 8N706
ACTCCCCGGCCTGACCACCGCGGGGCCGCACCACGCGCGTACACCGGTTCGGTGCCCGCCAGGCCGGGCACCGCTCAGTTCCAGGCACCACGGCACCTCGGCACCTCGGCACCACAACTCGGCATCACGCCACCACGGCACGACACCGCGCGGTACAGGCACCACCACGGCAACGCCGTCGGCGCCACAGCGCCCCGACTCGCTACGACGGCACCTCGGCACCTCGGCATCACAGCACCACGGCACAGCGAGATACCGCACCGTCACCACGGCACCCTCTCGGCGCCACGGCACCTCAACTCGGGGCGACGGCATCACGGCAGGACAGCACCGCGCGATACCCGTACCACGACGCCGCCTCGACGCCAGGCACCTCAACTCGGCGCCACCGCCCACCACCAGCACGTCAGCGCCACCGCTCCCCGGCACCACAGCAGGACGTCAGCGTCCCGCACGCTCCGCAGCACGGCGTATCCCGTACCGCCGCGCGTCCCGCACCGCACCGTTGTACGAGCCGCACCGCATCACCGCATCACCGTCCGCGCCGCACCATCGCGCGTCCCGCACCGCACCGTCGCACGAGCCGTACCGCATCACCGCCCGCGCCGCACCGATGCGCGTCCCGCACCGCACCGTCGCACGAGCCGTACCGCATCACCGTCCGCGCCGTCCGCGCCGCAGCACCGCGCATCCTCACCGACGCCCGCCCTGCCCTGATCCTCCCGCCCACCGGCGCCACCACCGCCGAGGAGGCCCCGCCATGGCACCAGAGCAACCCCCCGTCCCCCTCCTGACCATGTCCGGCATCGCCAAGGCCTTCCCCGGCGTCCGCGCCCTCGACGGAGTCGACCTCGACGTCACCGCCGGTGAGGTGCACTGCCTCCTCGGTCAGAACGGAGCCGGTAAGTCCACCCTCATCAAGGTGCTCGCCGGGGTGCATCAGCCGGACCAGGGCGAGATCACCTGGCGCGGCCGGACCGTACAACTGAAGTCGCCCACCGCCGCCCTGTCCCTCGGCATCGCCACCCTCCACCAGGAACTCGACCTCGTCGACGACCTGTCCGTCTCCGAGAACGTCCACCTCGGCCACGAGATCTCCACCGCGGGCTTCGTACGATCCCGCAGCGCCCGCACCCGTACCGCGCGCCTGCTGACCCGCCTCGGCCACCCCGAGATCGCTCCGGACACCCTCGTCGGCCGGTTGTCCGCGGCCGGCCGTCAGATCGTCAGCATGGCGCGCGCCCTCTCCCACGACGCCCGGCTCATCGTCATGGACGAGCCGTCCGCCGTCCTGGACCCGGGCGAGGTGGACAACCTCTTCCGTATCGTCGCCGCCCTCACCGCGGACGGGGTCGCCGTCGTCCACATCTCCCATCGGCTGGAGGAGATCCGCCGCATCGGCGACCGCGTCACCGTCCTCAAGGACGGCCGCGCCGCCGCCCGCGGGCTGCCCGCGCGTTCCACCCCCACCCGCGAGATCGTCGCGCTGATGACCGGCCGCAGCGTCGAGTACGCCTTCCCCCGGCGGCCCGCCGACCGCCCGTCCGCCGCCACCGCACCGGTGCTCTCCGTCGAAGGGCTGTCCCGCGAGGGCGAGTTCGCACCGGTCGACCTGGAGCTGCGCCCCGGTGAGATCGTCGGGCTCGCCGGGCTCGTCGGATCCGGCCGCTCCGAGATCCTCGAGACCGTCTACGGTGCCCGACGGCCCACCACCGGCCGCGTCCTCGTCGACGGCCGCCCCTTGCGCCCCGGCAGCATCATCGGCGCCGTCCGCGCCGGGCTCGGCCTCGCCCCCGAGGAACGCAAGGCCCAGGGCCTGCTGATGCTCGAATCCGTCACCCGCAACGTCTCCCTCTCCTCGCTGACCCGGTTCTCCCGCGCGGGCCGGCTGGACCGTACGGGCGAGCGCGCCGCCGCCCACCGCGCCATCCGCGACCTGTCGCTGCGCCCCGACGACCCCGACCGCCCGGTCCGTACCCTCTCCGGCGGCAACCAGCAGAAAGCCGTCCTCGCCCGCTGGCTGCTGCGGGGCTGTCGGGTGCTGTTGCTCGACGAGCCCACCCGCGGTGTGGACGTCGGTGCCCGCGCCGAGCTCTACGCCCTCATCCGCCGCCTCGCCGACGACGGGGTGGCCGTCCTGCTCGTCTCCAGCGAGGTGCCGGAGGTCCTGGGCCTCGCCGACCGGGTCCTGGTGCTCCGCGAAGGCCGGGTCGTCCACACCGCCCCCGCCCGGGAACTCGACGAACACCGGATCCTCGACCTCGTCATGGAAGGGAGCCCGACGCGATGAGTTCGTCCGGGACCGTGTCCGACGCGCCCGCCGAGGCCGCGCCCGCCGAAAGCCCCGGTGCCCTGCGGGCCCTGCGGGACCGAGCGGACCTCCGGAACCTCTCGCTGCTCGGCGTCCTGGCCGCTCTGGTCGCCGTCGGCGGAACCACCAGGCCCGACGAGTTCCTGAGCATCGACAACCTCCAACTCGTCCTCACCCAGGCCTCCGTCATCGGCGTCGTCACCGTCGGCGTCACCTTCGTCATCATCAGCGGAGGCATCGATCTGTCCGTCGGGGCGATCGTCGCGCTGGCCTCGGTCTGGGCGACCACCGTCGCCACACAGGAGTACGGGCTCGGCGGGATGCTGCTGTGCGCGGTGCTCGTCGGCCTCGGCTGCGGGCTGGTCAACGGGGTGCTCATCGCCTACGGCGGCATGGTGCCGTTCATCGCCACCCTCGCCATGCTCGCCTCCGCGCGCGGCCTCGCCCTCCAGATCAGCGATGGCAGGACCCAGGTCGTCGGCGTCACCGAGGTGCTCGACCTCGGGCTGCCCGGCGCGTACCGCCTCGGCATCCCCCCGCTGGTGCTGGTCTTCGCCGCCGTCACCGCCCTCGGCTGGGTGCTGCTGAACCGTACGACGTTCGGCCGCCGGTCCGTCGCCGTCGGCGGCAACGCGGAGGCCGCCCGGCTCGCCGGAATCGACGTCGGACGCCAGCGGCTGCTGCTCTATCTGCTCTCCGGACTCTGCTGCGGCATTGCCGCCTTCATGCTCGTCGTGCTCACCGGCTCCGGCCAGAACACCAACGGCAACCTCTACGAACTCGACGCCATCGCCGCCGCGATCATCGGCGGAACCCTGCTCAGCGGCGGTCGCGGCACCATCACCGGCTCCGTCCTGGGCGTACTGGTCTTCACCACCATCACCAATCTGTTCGCCCTGAACAATCTGCAGAGCGACGTCCAGCAGATCGCCAAGGGCGCGATCATCGTCGCCGCCGTCCTGGTCCAGCACCGCACCGCACGCGGCGGAACCCCGTAACACCCCGCGCTCCCCAGGCCCGTACGCCGACGGGCCCGTACGCCGACAGGCCCGCAGGCCGTATGTCCCCAGCCCCCGGTCGAGCCGTATGCCCCGGCCCCAGTCGAAGGGTGGTCCTCCGCCATGCCCGCACACCCCCGCACCAGCCGCAGACGTCTTCTCCTCGGCACCGCGGCCGCCGTCTCCGCCGGAGCCTTTCTGCCCGGCTGCACGAGCAACGAGAGCAATGACACCAGTGGTTCGAAGGAGTCCGCCGGGGGGGTCGACGACACGCCCGGCAAGCCCGTCACCATCGGATTCGCCGGCCCCCAGGCCGACCACGGCTGGCTCAACGCCATCAACGAGAACGCCAAGGAGCGGGCGGGGAAGTACTCCGACGTCACCCTGGAGATCACCGAGGGGGCGAACGACACCGCACAGCAGATCGGCCAGATCGAGACCCTGATCAACAAGAAGGTCGACGTACTGGTGATCCTGCCGGCTGACGGCAAGGCGCTCACCCAGGTCGGCCTCAAGGCCATGCGCGCGGGCATACCCGTCGTCAACCTCGACCGGATCTTCGCCTCCCCGCAGGCCTACCGCTGCTGGATCGGCGGCGACAACTACGGCATGGGCCTCAACGCGGGCCGCTTCATCGGCGAGAAGCTCAAGGGCACGAAGAAGGCCGAAGTCGTCGAGCTGGCCGGGATGGACAACCTCGAACTCACCCGGCAGCGCACCCAGGGCTTCGACGACGCCCTCAAGAGCTACCCCAACATCAGGAAGGTCGCCCGCCAGGCGGCCGAGTTCACGGTCGAATCCGGACAGTCCAGGATGGCCCAGCTGCTCCAGGCCGTCTCCTCCTTCGACGCCCTGTGGAACCACGACGACGACCAGGGCGTCGGCGCCGAACGCGCCATCAAGCAGGCCGGGAGGGACGAGTTCCTGATGGTCGGCGGCGCCGGGTCGAAGCACGCCATGGACGCCATCAAGGCCGACGACTCCGTCCTCAAGGCCACCGTCCTCTACCCGCCGACCATGGCCGCCTCCGCCGTCGACCTCGCGCGGGCGCTCGGCCAGGGCAAGGGCGTCGGAGGCCTCGCCGGACTGGAGATCCCCGCCTCCCTCACCCTCTACTCCGCCGTCGTCACCAAGGACAACGTCGACGCCTATCTGCCGACCGGCTTCAGCTGACGGACACGCCACGCCCTGACCACAGCGTGACGACGACGAGGAGGTCCCATGGACGACAGCGAGAACCGGAGCAGCCCGCCCGCCCTCGGCGTGGGCATGGTCGGATACGCCTTCATGGGCGCGGCCCACTCCCAGGGCTGGCGCACCGCGGGCCGGGTCTTCGACCTGCCGCTGCGACCGGTGATGTCGGCGGTCTGCGGGCGCAACCGGGAGGCCGTACGGGCGGCGGCGGACAAGCTCGGGTGGGCCGCCGCCGAGAC
>NZ_JBQQBW010000209.1:0-4658 GCF_052245415.1 Streptomyces sp. 8N706
GCCCCCTGGAACACCCCGCCCCGCACCTGACCACACCCACACGGCCCCGGACCCCGGGCCCGCCACCACGGCGAGCCCAGGCCCGGGGCCCCGGCCATTCCCCCGGAAGCTCAGCCCCGGCCCGGCCCCACAGCCACCGCGCCGGAACCACCCTCCCCCCGCTGCTCCACCGACCGCACCACCCGGCCGCCGCTCTCCCCACGCCCCGGCCCCACCACGGCAGCAGCTGATGGCCCCGCGTCCGCCGCCGGCCGCCCCGACGCCTCCTCCTGCTCCTGCTCCTGGCGGGCGAGCCGCCGCAGCTCCTTGACCAGATCCACCCCAACCCCCAGCCGACGCGCCGAACCAGAGACCGTCTCCCCGGCCTCCGCCAGCCGCGCCACCACCCCGGCCGCCACCAGCCGAGCCCGACGCACACGTCCCGCCCCCCGCTCCCGCACCAGCCGGACCTCCTCCACCTCACGCGCCACCGCATCCTCCTCCTGCCGCGCCAGCTCAAAATCCGCCACCAGCTCATCCAGCTGCGCCTCCCGCCGCACCCGCCGCGCCTCGGCCTCCTCCGCCTCCCGCCGCTGCTCGGCCATCCGCCCCGCGGCCCGCGCCAGCGCTTCCTTCCGCCGCGCCAGCTCCCGCGCGTTCCGGCTCCTGCCTTTCGCCGCCATACCGGCCCCTCCATCCGTGCCTGGAAGCCCCGCAACCCGCCGGGGCTCTTTTACGCGTCAGTGTCGAACGCCCCCAACGGCCCGGCCCCCGCCCGCCTGCGCGCGTCCCCAGGTTCGTGGCCCGGGCGGCGTTGGGGCCGTTCCCGGTGCCTGCTGTGGTGGTCCACTGGCAGGTGTGATGACGATGAAGCCGCTGTCGGCGGGGGAGGGGTACCGCTATTACCTGCGCAACATCACGGTGGCCGACGGTGTGCGGGGCAGTGCCGGGGCCGCGTCCTCGAGTGTGCCGGGGGTCCCGGCCGGGGTATGGCAGGGGCGCGCGGCGCGCGCCTTGGGCCTGGAGGGCACGGTGACAAAGGCGCAGATGCGGTCGCTGATCGGGCTCGGGATGCACCCGGAGGCGACGCGGATCATCGCCGAGGAGCAGGCGGGCGGTGCCTCGCCGGGGCAGGCGGTCAGGGCGGCGAAGCTGGGGCCCGCGGTGCCGCAGCTGGCCGAACTCTCCCCGCTGGACCAGCAGATCGAACACGTTCTGCAGGAGGCTGCGCAGCACTTGTGCCGGCCGCTGACCACAGCCGAGGCGCACCGGCTGCGGATGCGGACGGCGGCGGCCGCGTTCGAGGAGGAGTATCACCGCCCGCCCGCCGACGGCCTCGAGCTCGGCCGGTACCTCGCGGCCCGCACCGGGCCGCAGCGCCAGCCGCGCACCGCCTACGACCTGACGTTCTCATTCGCCGAGAGCGAGCTGTGGGCGCTGGCCGGCCCGGCCACACGCCAGGTCATCGAGGAAGCGCACGAGGAGGCCATCGGGGAGGCGTTGGGGTGGCTGGAGGACAATGCGCTGGCGGTGCGCACCGGCCCGGGCGGCATCGCGCAGCAGCGTGCGGTCGGCGGGCTGCTGTGCACCCGCTTCAGGCACTACGAATCACGGGCCGGGGACCCGATGCTGCACGACCACGCGGTCATCAGCTCGCGGGTGAAGGGCCCGGACGGCCGGTGGCGCAACCTCGACAGCAGACTCCTCTTCCGCGAGGTGGTCAGCGCCAGCGAGCTGTACAACCAGCGGGTGCGGGAGCTGGTCTGCACCCGTCTGGGGCTGCGCACCGAGCCGGTCGAGGTCACCCCCGGGCAGCGGCCGGTGATGAAAATCGCCGGGATCGACCCCAGGTTGCGCCGCGTTTTCTCCCAGCGCGGGGAGACGGTACGCACCACCGCTGAGGCCCTGTTCGAGGACTACCGGCGCCGTCACGGCCGGCAGCCGGACACCCCGGCCCGCCGCGGGCTGCTGGAGCGGGCCCGCACCAGCACCCGCCCGCACAAGCGCCCGGCCCGCTCCCTGGAGGAACTGCTGGCCACCTGGCGCGTGCGGGCGATCGCCGCGACCAGCCGGGCCACGGTCGAGACACTCCTGAGCTCCGCCCGGGCCGCCGCCACTGCCGCACCAGCCCCCGAAAGGGACATCGACATCGGCGAGGCCGCCGCAACCGTGCTGGCCGCCGTCTGCGACCGGCGCGCCACCTTCCGCCGACGCCACATCCTGGCCGAAGCCCGCCGCTACCTGATGCGCACCCTCCACGGCGCCACCGCCCCCGCCGCTGTCGCGGACAGCATCGCCGATGCGGTGCTGGCCGAGGCGGACTGTGTGGACATCACCCCGCCCGAGATCAACCCGCCCCACCCCGACCTGATGCGGGCGGACGGGAGCAGTATTTACCGGCCCATCGGCTCCAGCACCTACACCACCCGAGCTCTGCTGGCCGCCGAGGACCGGCTGCTGGCCGCCGCCAAAACCCTGGTCATCCCGCCCGTCTCCCGGGGCACCTTCAACCGGGCCGCCGCCCTCTACCGGGGCCCGCTGGATGCCCGGCAGCGTGTCCTGGCCCGCTCCTTCTGCCTCTCCGAGCACCTCCTGACCACCGGGCTGGGCCCGGCCGGGGCGGGGAAGACCACGGCGATGCGACTGGTCGCCAAGGCCCTGGACGCCGCAGGCACCCGCCTCATCCCGCTCGCCCCCTCCTCCCGGGCAGCCAACGTCCTGGGCAGCGACCTGAAACGAAAAGCGCACACGCTGCACGCCTGGCTCCACCAGCGCGACCGCGCCGCCGCCGGCAAACCCGTACCCAAGGACTACCGGCTGCGCCGGGGCGATGTCGTCCTGATCGACGAAGCCGGTATGGCCGGCACCCTCCTCCTCGAACGCGTCCTGCGCCACGCGGCCGCCGCCGGCGCCCATGTCCGCCTGCTGGGCGACCCCCACCAGCTGGCCGGGGTCGAAGCCGGCGGCGCACTGCGCCTCCTGGCAAACGCCACGGGGGCGGTGGAGCTGGACCGCCTGCACCGCTTCACCACCACCGGCGAAGCCGAAGCCTCCCTGACCCTGCGCGACGGCGAAGACCCCCACACCGCCTTCACCTGGTACCGGGACAGGGGCCGCATCGTCGCCGGCACCTACCAGGAGATGTGCGACGCGGTCTTCACCGCCTGGAGGCGGGACACCGAACGCGGCCGCACCTGCCTGATGACAGCCGCCGACACCGCCTCGGTCACCGCTCTCAACGCCCGCGCCCAGGCCTGGCACATCGCCTCCGGCGCCCTGGACACCTCCCGCTCCCGGCCGCTGCGCCACGGCCAGTCCGCCCACGTCGGCGACATCATCTGCACCCGCCTGAACCGGCGCCGGATGACCGTACGCCGGGACTTTGTCAAAAACGGCGACACCTGGCGCGTCCAGCGCATCACCCGCACCGGAGACCTGATCGTCCGCCACACCCTCCACCGCGGCCGGATCCGCCTGCCCGCCCACTACGTGGGCAAGCACTGCGAACTGGGCTACGCCTCCACCATCCACCGCGCCCAGGGCATGACGGTGGACACCTCCCACGCCCTGGCCTCCCCCCGCTCCGACCGCGAAGGCGTCTACGTCCAGCTCACCCGCGGGGCGCGCACCAACCGCCTCTATCTCGCCCTGGACAACGCAGAGAACCTTCCCCACGTGCTGCACCAGATCGCCTCCCGCCGCCGGGCGCAGCTCTCGGCAACCGAGACGATCGCCGCCCTGCAGCGGGAGATCGGCGCCCCGGGACAGCTCGCGGCCGAATTCACCGACGCCTCCTCGCGCGCCACCACCGCCCGCCTGACAGGCCTGCTGGAGACCACCCTCGGGCCCGGACTCACCGCGCACTTCATGGCCGCCGATGCCTTCCCCGCCCTGACCCGCGCCCTCACCGATGCCGAACACGCCGGCTTCGACCTGCCGCGCCTGCTCACCCACACCGCCCTCCGGCGCGGCTTCGCCGACGCCGATGACCCCGCGGCGGTGCTCACCTGGCGGCTACGCGACCGCCTCGCGGACGCCACACAGGCCGCCGACCCCAACCGCACACGCCCGCTGGCCGCCCTGTCCCTGGCCCAACTCGACACCCTCGCCGACCTCGCAGCCGCACACCGGCAGGCTGCCCGGGAGAAGCTCCAGACCGCCGACGCCGCGGCCACCACCCTGCCCCGCCCGGTCACCACCCGCGCCGGACACACCCATCCGGCCTGGCCCGACCGCCCCTTCGGCCCGCTCACCCGCAGCGAACTGGCCACCCACACCGCCATCGCCCGCACCACCGCCCGCCGCGCCCACGAACGCGGCGACCGCCTCTCCGCCACCGCACACACCCAAATCGCCCAGCTCAAGGCCGAAACCGCGCTGCGCCGCGCCCTGATCTGGCGGGACGCTGCCCGCGAGGACTGGCAGCGCGAACCCGCACCCGGTCACTCCCGCACCGCCACCCAGCCCCTGAAGACCACCCGCCGTCAGATGGCTGACGCCCCGGCCCGCCAACAACACGCCCGCACCGCGCTGGCCCGCGCGCACGCCGTCACCGAGAAGGTGGCAGCCGAACGCCGACTCCGCGAGAAACTGCCCGACCACCTGCCCCGCCTCCCCGACCACACCGGGCAGGTGCCCGACTGGGTCGCCGACCGCACCGCCCTCACCCACCCCCAAAC
>NZ_JBQQBW010000021.1:0-78706 GCF_052245415.1 Streptomyces sp. 8N706
GCGATGTCGTGGCCCGGCGCGTGGAGCGGCTCGGCGCGATCGAGCTGCTCGTACGGCCGCTGGGCGCGCCGGACCCCGCTCTGGTACGCGCTGCGCTGCTGGAGGGGCTGCGGCGCGAGGGGCTGGGACTGCTGCGCTGGTCGCGGGAGGCGTCCGAGCTGCGGCAGCGGATGGCGTTTGTGCACCGGGAGTGGGGAGAGCCGTGGCCGGATGTGTCGGAGGCCGTGCTGCTGGATCACCCGGACGAGTGGCTCGGGTGTGAACTCGACCGCGCGCAGAAGCGCCGAGATCTGGAGCGGATCGACGCGGGCAGGGCTCTGGCCCGGCTGCTGCCGTGGGCCACGGGTGACGCCGCCCGGTTCGACGAGCTGGCGCCGGAGCGGATGGAGGTGCCGAGCGGTTCACGGATCCGTATCGACTACGGCGGTGAGCAGCCGGTGCTCGCGGTGAAGCTCCAGGAGGTGTTCGGTCTGCGGGAGACACCGCGTATCGCGGGCGGGCGTGTGCCGTTGCTCGTGCATCTGCTCTCCCCCGCCGGGCGCCCCGCCGCCGTCACCGCCGACCTGGCGTCCTTCTGGCGCGACGGATATCGCTCCGTACGGGCCGAGCTGCGGGGCCGTTACCCCAAGCACCCGTGGCCGGAGGACCCGGCCTCGGCCGAGCCGACGCGCCACACGAAGGCCCGGCTCGAACGGGGCTGATGCCTCGGGGCCCTGGGTCCGGCACAGGGCGCCGTCCGCCGCAGGCAGGGCCCATGGCGGCGACGGCTGCGAAGGCGCCAGATCGGCCTCCCGGGGCAGCAACCTGATGGAGCGTCAGGGCTGAGGCGCCGTAGCAACGGGAGGGCGAGGTGAGAACTCATTTCACCGCTCCCGCGCGCCGACGGCACGAGGAGCGGTGTCCGCGGTGGAAGCCGGGGTTACTGGGCCGGGGGCGCCGGCTCCTCCACGGTCAGCTCGATGTCCAGCGACGTGCCGTCGGCGGTGGTGAGGCGCAGGAGGAAGGTGCCCGTGTGGTCGTCGGTGAAGATCTTCGGCAGCTTCAGCAGACCGTTCGCGTCGGTCGTGAGGGCTTCGAGGGTACGGACCGTCCTGCCGTTCTGGTCCTTGAAGTACGGGCCCTTGTCGTTCTCCACCGGCTGGTCGGAGTCGGAGGTGAGCATGGCAGCGGTGACCGGTACGCCCGCCGCGGACTTCCCCTCGTAGGTCGCCCCGACTTCGACCGGGTCGGCGAAGGCACTGTCGGTGTCCGCCTTCAGCGGCTCGTCGCTCGTCCGGGCGAGAGCGTCGGCCCGCGGGTCCGGCGCGGGAGCGGCCTCGACGGTGGCGGTGAAGTCGGCGGAGCGCAGATCGCGGCCGACGACCGTGGCCCGGACGGTGAACTGACCGGCCTTCTCTCCGGCGAGCAGCTTCGGAGCGAGAGATGTGCCGTCGCTGCCGGTGACGACCGTGGCACGAACGGCCTTGTCGGGGAAGCGCGCCCCGGTCTCGCCGCGGATCTCGTACTGCACGCGTACGCCCGCGACAGGCGTGCCCGCCGCGTCCCTCGCCCGGGCCCGGGGCCGCTCGGTGAACTCCTCGCCCGCCACGGCCCTCAACTCCCGGGCGGCGGCGCGCTCCAGGCCGGTGACCCTGGCGGCCGGGGCGGGCTGGTCCGGGTCCCCCGGCCCGGGCGTGGGCGTGCCGCCTTCGCCGTGCCCTCCGGTCTTCGGCGGCACGGGGCCGGGGCTCCGGCGCGGGCTGTTTTCCTCCTCAGCCGGCGAAGCGCCCGGTGCTCCCTCGCCCTTCCCCTCCCGGTGCCCCTTGCCGCCGTCCCTGGGCCGGTCCTTGTCCTTGCCCGTGTCCTTCGGGACGTCGTCGTCGCCGTCCGTGCCGGTTCCGACGGGGAGTACGCCCGTGCCGTCGGGCACCTCGTGCGTGCCCTTCTTGTAGTACTCGAACCAGGAGAGGACCGTCCGCAGATACTCCCGCGAGTGGTTGTAGCCGAGGATGGCACGGTCGAGGTCCGCCTGGACCGACAGATCGCGGCCGCCCGCGCACAGGTAACGGCCGGCGGCCAGTGCCGCGTCGTAGATGTTGTTCGGGTTCATCTCGCCGTCGCCGTTGCCGTCCGATCGCCAGTTCGCCCAGGTGGACGGGATGAACTGCATCGGGCCGACCGCGCGGTCGTGCGTGGTGTCACCGTCGTACGCGCCGTCGTCGGTGTCCGTGATCCGGGCGAAGCCCTTGCCGTTGAGCTGGGGGCCGAGGATCGGCCTGAGGGTGGTGCCCTCCGTGTCCACCGCACCGCCCCGCGCCTGGCCGGACTCGACCTTGCCGATGGCGGCGAGGAGTTCCCAGGGGAGGTTGCAGCCGGGATTGCTCGACGCGAGGGCGGATTCCGCCTTCTTGTACGCGGCCAGGACTGTGGCCGGGAGGCCCGCCTCCGCGGGGCCCTTGGCGCCGGGGAGATCCGGGGAAGTGCCGGGCTTGCCGGGGCTGTTCAGCGGGGGGAGGTCGGTGTGGTACGGCGAACCGCCGTCGATCGGGGTGTCGTTCGCGGGTTGCGATCCGCCCGCGGAGTGCCGTTCCGAGCCCAGCAGGGCGGGTGCCTGGGACGCGGTCAGCGCCGCCATCGCGACTGCCGTCACGGCTGTCGTGGCGGCTCCCTTGCGTAGCCGCCGGCCGAATTGCGCTGCCATGACATGCCCTCCCCTGGGTTCCCGCCGCGCGGCCAGGGGAGGTCGGGCAGGGATCCGCCCCGCCGGGTGTGCTGCCGTGCGTCCCCGAGCGCCACAACTCAGCTGACACTACGACATCTTGGGACGCCCGGCCATCGGCCCCCCGGCCATGTTTCACCCCAGGTCCGCACATGCGCACCTGACCGCTGTCCCCGGCGGGCTCCGCGCCTGCTGCATCCGGACGTCACCGGTCAGGGGAAGGGAAAGCAGGAGAACGACGGTTCCTGCGGCGGCGGTACGGATCCGCCCCCGCGCGGAACGGACCGGCATCCAGGAGCCGGAAAGGCATGCACCAGCCGGGACGAACCGGCACCCAGGAGCCGGAAAGGCATGCGCCGGGCCGGGCGGACCGCAAGAGGGCAGGCCGGACGCCCCGGCCGGACAGAGCCGACCCGACTCGTAGCCCACCGGACCTGAGCCGGTCCGGGCGGGCCGGGACCGGCCGGAAAAGGATCGGACGCATCAGAAAGGGCCCGAACAGGGCCGGTCCAGGCCGGTCCAGGCCGGATCGACCGGGCCGAGCCGGTCGGGTCGGACGGGTCGGACGGGTCGGACGGGTCGGACGGGTCGGACGGGTCGGACGGGTCGGACGGTTGGGCCGGACTGGTTGGGCCCAGGCCGGACCGGTGGGGTCGGGCCCGGCCGACACGTCAGTGCGCGGCCGACTCCCAGTCCGCCCCGAAACCGACCGACACATCGAGCGGTGCCCGCAGTTCGGCCGCACCGCACATCTCGCGGCGTACGAGCTCTTCCACCCGGGCTCGCTCGCCCGGCGCGACCTCCAGCACGATCTCGTCGTGGACCTGGAGCAGCATCCGGGTGTTCAGCTTCTCCCGGGTCAGGGCCTCGTCCACCCTAAGCATGGCGACCTTCACAATGTCGGCCGCGGTGCCCTGGATCGGGGCGTTGAGCGCCATCCGCTCGGCCATCTCCCGGCGCTGCCGGTTGTCGCTGTTGAGATCGGGCAGGTAGCGGCGCCGGCCCAGGATCGTCTGGGTGTAGCCGGTGGCCCGCGCCTCCTCGACGACCCGCTGCAGATAGTCGCGCACTCCGCCGAAGCGCTCGAAGTAGGTGTCCATCAACTTGCGTGCCTCGTCCGGCGCGATGCTCAGCTGCTGGGAGAGGCCGAACGCCGACAGCCCGTAGGCCAGGCCGTACGACATGGCCTTGATCTTGCGCCGCATCTCCGCGTCGACCTCGGTCTTGCCGACGGAGAACACCTGGGAGGCAACGGTGGTGTGCAGGTCCTCACCGGAGGTGAACGCCTCGATCAGGTCCTCGTCCTCGGAGAGATGCGCCATCACCCGCAGCTCGATCTGGCTGTAGTCGGCGGTGAGCAGGGACTCGAAGCCCTCGCCGACGACGAAGCCGCGACGGATCGCCCGGCCCTCGTCGGTACGGACCGGGATGTTCTGCAGATTCGGGTCCGTGGAGGAGAGCCGGCCGGTCGCCGCCACCGTCTGGTTGAAGCTGGTGTGGATCCGTCCGTCGGGCGCGATCGTCTTGATCAGGCCCTCGACGGTGGAGCGCAGCCGCGCCTGCTCCCGGTGGCGCAGCATGATCACGGGGAGGTCGTGCTCGGTCTGGGTTGCGAGCCAGGCCAGTGCGTCAGCATCCGTGGTGTAACCGGTCTTGGTCTTCTTGGTCTTGGGCAGAGCCAGCTCGCCGAAGAGCACCTCCTGGAGCTGCTTGGGCGAGCCGAGGTTGAACTCATGGCCGACCGCGGCGTGCGCCTCCTTCACGGCCTGCTGCACCGCGCCCGCGAACTGCTGCTCCATGCGGGCCAGCCAGTCGCGGTCCGCGGCGATACCGGCGCGCTCCATCCGGGCCAGCATCGCGGACGTGGGCAGTTCCACCTCGCGCAGCAGCCCGGCCGCGCCGACGTCGGCCAACCTGCCCGTGAACGCCTCGCCGAGGTCCAGGACGGCGCGCGCCTGGGACATCAGCGCGTCCTTCTCGGCCTGCTCATCGGCGCCGAAGGCGAGCTGCCCGCTCTCGTCGGCCGCCGGCGCCAGCTCGCGGCCCAGGTACTCCACCGACAGCGCGTCCAGCGCGAAGGAACGGCGGCCGGGCTTCACGAGATAGGCGGCGAGGGCGGTGTCCATGGTGACGCCGGCCACCTGCCAGCCGTGCTCGGCGAAGACCCGCATCACGCTCTTGGCGTTGTGCAGCACCTTCGGACGGTCCGGGTCGGCGATCCAGGCGGCGAAGGCCTGCTCGTCCGCCTCGTCCAGCTCCGCCGGGTCGAACCAGACCGCCGGTCCGGAGGCCTGCGCCAGCGCGATCTCGCTGACGCTGCCGCTGCCCAGCGCCCAGGCGTCGACCGACGCAAGGCCGAGCGGCTCCGCCCCGTGCCGCTCGAGCCAGGGCGCGAGCTCACCGGCGCCGAGCACCTCGCCGTCCAGCTCCACGCCGGGGGCCGGCGCCGACTCCTCCTCCGCCGCGCCGGGGTCGGCGGCCATCAGCCGGTCACGGAAGTTCTGGTGGCGGAACTCCAACGCGTCCAGCATCACGCCGAGCGCCTCCCGGTCGTACGGTGCGCGCGCCAGCTCCTCCGGAGCCTTCGGCAGGTCCACGGTCCGCACCAGCTCCGTCAGCTGCCGGTTGAGCTTGACCGCCTCCAGATGCTCGCGGAGCTTCTCCCCGACCTTGCCCTTGACCTCGTCGACCCGCTCGACCAGCTGCTGGAACGAACCGAACTGGTTGATCCACTTCGTGGCGGTCTTCTCGCCGACGCCCGGGATGCCGGGGAGGTTGTCCGAGGGGTCGCCGCGCAGCGCCGCGAAGTCCGGGTACTGCCGGGGGCTGAGGCCGTACTTCTCCTCGACCTTCGCCGGGGTGAAACGGGTCAGCTCGGAGACGCCCTTGGTCGGGTAGAGCACGGTGACATGATCGCTGACCAGCTGGAACGAGTCCCGGTCACCGGTGACGATCAGCACCTCGAAGCCCTCGGCCTCAGCCTGTGTGGCAAGGGTGGCGATGACGTCGTCGGCTTCGTAGCCCTCCACCGCGAAGCGGGTGACGCTCATCGCGTCCAGCAGTTCACCGATCAGCTCGACCTGGCCCTTGAACTCGTCCGGTGCCTTGGTGCGGTTCGCCTTGTACTCGGCGAACTCCTCGGAGCGCCAGGTCTTGCGGGAGACGTCGAAGGCGACCGCCAGATGCGTGGGCCGCTCGTCGCGCAGCGTGTTCGCCAGCATCGAGGTGAAGCCGTAGATCGCGTTGGTCGTCTGTCCCGTGGTGGTGCTGAAATTCTCCGCGGGCAGCGCGAAAAATGCCCGGTATGCCAGGGAATGCCCGTCCAGGAGGAGCAGACGGGGCCGGTCCCCCTGCCCGGCGGCGGGAGCTGTTGCTGCGGACTTCTTCGATGCTGTCTGTGCCACGTCCCCGATCCTGCCACGCCCCACTGACAGCGGACGCCCACCGGCCCCGGGAAGCAGTCCCGACCCACGCCGGCGAAGCGCCACTGTCGGTCAGGCGTGGCAGGATCGGCACCGTACCCGCGCACCGGCCGGCGCCGTACGTCCCGGCAGGCCGTCGCCACCGTACGCACCGGCCGGGCCGCAGGCGGCAGGCAGGGCAGCCGGTCGAGGCGGGGACGCAACGGCGGAGCCGGCGGCCCCCGGCGGGACGCGTGCGCGAGGACACGGACGAGAGCACACAGGAGGCAGCGACATGGCAGGCAAGCCGCCCGCAGGCGACCCGGTCCAGGACGCACCCGACGTCACGCTCCCCCAGCGTGCCGCCGCGGGGCTGCCCGCCGTCGGCCACTCGCTGCGCATGGCGCGGCAGCAGATGGGCGTGCGGCGGACCGCCCTCACCCTCCTCAAGGTCAACCAGAAGGACGGCTTCGACTGCCCCGGCTGCGCCTGGCCCGAGCCGGACAAACGCCATACGGCGGAGTTCTGCGAGAACGGGGCGAAGGCCGTCGCCGAGGAGGCGACGCTGCGCCGCGTCACGCCCGGCTTCTTCGCCGAGCACCCCGTCTCGTCCCTCGCCGCCCGCAGCGGCTACTGGCTCGGGCAGCAGGGCCGGATCACCCAGCCGATGTACCTGCCCGAGGGTGCCGACCGCTATGAACCGGTGCCCTGGGAACGGGCGCTCGACATCGTCGCGGAGGAACTGGCCGCCCTGGACTCGCCGGACGAGGCCGTCTTCTACACCTCGGGGCGCACCAGCAACGAGGCCGCCTTCCTCTACCAGCTCTTCGCCCGCGAATTCGGCACCAACAACCTCCCCGACTGCTCCAACATGTGCCATGAGTCCTCGGGCTCCGCGCTCACCGAGACCCTCGGCGTCGGCAAGGGCAGTGTGCTGCTCGAGGATCTCCACCGTGCCGACCTGATCATCGTGGCCGGGCAGAACCCGGGGACGAACCACCCCCGGATGCTGTCGGCGCTGGAGAAGGCCAAGCAGGGCGGTGCGCGCATCATCACCGTCAACCCCCTGCCCGAGGCCGGTATGGAGCGGTTCAGGAACCCGCAGACCTCGCGTGGCCTGGCCGGCGCCGGCACCGCCCTCACCGACCTCTTCCTCCAGATCCGGCTCGGCGGCGACCAGGCCCTCTTCCGCGCCCTCAACCGGCTCGTCCTGGAGACGCCGGGAGCGGTCGACGAGGAGTTCGTACGCGAGCACACCCACGGCTTCGAGGAGTTCGCGGCCGCCGCCCGCGCCCACGACTGGGACGGGACGCTGCGCGCGACCGGCCTCGACCGGGAGGCGATCGACCGGGCGCTCGGCATGGTCCTCGGCT
Source organism: Streptomyces sp. 8N706 (assembly GCF_052245415.1). NCBI lineage: Bacteria > Bacillati > Actinomycetota > Actinomycetes > Kitasatosporales > Streptomycetaceae > Streptomyces > Streptomyces sp. 8N706. Next base: position 7,473 of record NZ_JBQQBW010000021.1, read on the forward strand.
CCCGGCGCATCGTCGTCTGCTGGGCGATGGGCCTCACCCAGCACAAGCACGCCGTGCCCACCATCAAGGAGGTCGTCAACTTCCTCCTGCTGCGCGGGAACATCGGCCGCCCCGGAGCCGGCGTCTGCCCCGTCCGCGGGCACAGCAATGTGCAGGGCGACCGGACCATGGGCATCTTCGAGCGCCCCGCCCCCGCGTTCCTCGACGCCCTGGAGAAGGAGTTCGGCTTCGCTCCGCCGCGCGAACACGGCCTGGACGTCGTACGGTCCATCCGGGCGCTGCGCGACGGCGCGGCCAAGGTGTTCTTCGCGATGGGCGGCAACTTCGTCGCCGCGACGCCCGACACCGAGGTGACCGAGGCGGCGGTGCGCCGGGCCCGGCTCACCGTCCATGTCTCCACCAAGCTCAACCGCTCCCATGTGGTGACCGGCGCGCGGGCCCTCATCCTCCCCACTCTCGGCCGCACCGAGCGCGATCTGCAGGACGGCGGCGAGCAGTTCGTCACCGTCGAGGACTCGATGGGCATGGTCCATGCCTCCCGCGGCCGACTGGAGCCCGCGAGCGGCCATCTGCTCTCCGAACCCGCCATCGTCTGCCGGCTGGCACGGCGGGTCCTGGGCGAGAACAGCCGCACGCCCTGGGAGGAGTTCGAGAAGGACTACGCCCGCATCCGGGACCGCATCTCCCGGGTCGTGCCCGGCTTCGAGGACTTCGAGACCAAGGTGCGCCGCCCCGGCGGCTTCACGCTCCCGCACGCCCCGCGCGACAACCGCCGGTTCCCCACCGCCACCGGCAGGGCCAACTTCACCGCCGCGCCCGTCGAGTACCCGGAGGCGCCCGAGGGACGGCTGCTGCTCCAGACCCTCCGCTCGCACGACCAGTACAACACCACCATCTACGGGCTCGACGACCGTTACCGCGGCATCAGGAACGGCCGCCGCGTCGTGCTCGTCCACCCCGAGGACGCCCGCTCCCTCGGCCTTCCCGACGGCTCGTACACGGATCTGGTCAGCGAGTGGCAGGACGGCAGCGAGCGCCGCGCACCGGGCTTCCGGGTGGTCCACTACCCGACCGCACGCGGCTGCGCCGCCGCCTACTACCCGGAGACCAACGTCCTCGTCCCGCTGGACGCCACCGCCGACACCAGCAACACCCCCGCCAGTAAGTCCTTGGTCGTGCGCCTGGAGAAGACCTCCCCCGAGAGCGGGGTCACAGCGCACTCCTGATAGGACGGTGCACACTACAACGACACTTGCGTCACAGAACGATCGGAGCCCGCGCCATGGGTGAGCAGAGCAGCACGAAGTTCCCGCAGGAGGTCCTCGACCAGTGGACCGGGCTCGGGCTGGACCTTCCCTCGCTGTTCTCCGCCGGGCACCTGGGCGACCGTATGGGGCTGGAGATCCTCGAGGCCGCGCCCGAGCGCGTCGTCGGCACCCTGCCCGTGGAGGGCAACACCCAGCCGTACGGGCTGCTGCACGGTGGCGCGTCCGCGGTCATCGCCGAAACTCTGGGCTCCGTCGGCGCGATGCTGCACGGCGGGCCGGGCAAGCTCGCGGTCGGTGTCGATCTGAACTGCACCCACCACCGCGGCATCCGGTCGGGTCTGGTGACCGGCGTCGCCACACCCGTCCACCGCGGCCGCTCCACCGCCACGTACGAAATCGTCATCACGGACGAGCAGGACAGGCGTATCTGCACGGCCCGGCTGACCTGCCTGCTCCGCGAGGCCCCCCTGGACGGCGCCGCGGGCTGACGGAAAAGCCGGACGGACGGCGCGTGCCCGAGGGGCCGCCGCACCGCCCCGTACGCCACCGCGCGTACGCCGTCGGGTGCCACGGCTACCCGGATCGTACGGCCCGCCGCGCGACCGCACGCTCCCCTCGCCGGCGCCGTTGCCACCCGGGCGGAAGCGGACCGGCATGCCCTCGTGAAGGCTGGGGCCGCGCACCGGGAGGCAGACGGCGGCCGCCGTGGACGGGCGTCCTCTCGCCGCGGGCCCGCTCCGGCCCCTCTTCGCCGGGCCGCACGCCACCGGCGTCCCGGCCCGCACCCCCGGCAGAACTCCGCACCACCCTGGTCCGGTGCCGGGCCGGGTGATGCCCCGTCAACCGCCCTGGCACGGGCCACCCGGGAGCAGAAGGGGCGCTTGACCGTCCAAGTCGGGCATTCCGGACGATGCCCTCGCCGCCGCACCGGCCGTACGCGGCCGGCGCAACACCTCCCCCGCCAGAGGCCCTTACCGACCGCCGGACACGGCAGCGATGCGCCGCCGAAGGCGACGGGACCGGATCAGCGGCGGACGGCGGCGGAACCGGCGGTCGTAACACTCCGTAACATTCGCGCAATGAGGAACGCAGCGCGGCACCTTCATGGCACATACATGCAGTGCCCCCATGTGACACCGTCGGCCACATTCCGGACGCTGTGACCCACGTCACCCCGAACTCCTTAGCGAAGCTGCGGATTCTCGCCTCACAGACCGCTCGGTATGGCAATCAATGGGCGTTTTAAGAGCATTTATTCACTACACCGACGCCCCGTCCTGACCTGGGTCATAACAAGACAGTCACATCATGGCCTGCACCTCTGCCCCCCGCCGCTGCACACGCTTAGAGTCACGGCGAGTCACGGCGCCGCCGGATGTCACACAGCACTTTCACAGTTCAGCCATACAGGACCGGCATACGCCCGGCACGCGACACGGCACCCCTCAGCAGAGGGCGCCGCGCCAGGGAGAGGACACAACGTGCGACAGCGTTCCTTGCTCATCTTCACCACCGCGATCACGGCAGGGGCCCTCACCCTCACCGCTTGTGGCTCGCGCGACGACAAAGGCGGAGGCAGTGGCGGCAAGACCACGGTGGTGATCGGCGTCGACGCTCCGCTGACAGGTTCTCTGTCCGCGCTCGGCCAGGGCATCAAGAACTCGGTGGACCTCGCCGTCAGGACGGCCAACAAGAACAACGAGGTCGACGGAGTCACCTTCAAGGTCGAGGCCCTCGACGACCAGGCCGTGCCGGCCTCCGGTCAGCAGAACGCCACCAAGCTCGTCGGCAACAAGGACGTCCTCGGCGTCGTCGGCCCGCTCAACTCCGGCGTCTCCCAGTCCATGCAGGGCGTCTTCAACAAGGCCAACCTCGCCCAGGTCTCCCCCGCCAACACCAGCCCGGACCTGAGCCAGGGCTCCGACTGGGCCAAGGGCGAGCTCAAGCGCCCGTTCAAGACCTACTTCCGCACGGCCACCACGGACGTCGTCCAGGGCCGCTTCGCCGCGCAGTACTACTACAAGGACGCGAAGAAGAAGAAGGTCTTCGTCATCGATGACAAGCAGACCTACGGCGCCGGCCTCGCCTCGATCTTCGCCAAGGAGTTCAAGCGCCTCGGCGGAAAGGTCGTCGGCACCGACCACCTGACCGTCAAGGAGACCGACTTCTCCAGCGTCGCGGACAAGGTCAAGAACTCCGGCGCCGACTCCGTCTACTACGGCGGCCAGTACCCCGAGGGCGGCCTCCTCTCCGACCAGGTCAAGAAGGCCGGTGCGGAGATCCCCCTGATGGGCGGCGACGGCATCTACGACCCCGAGTTCATCAAGGCCTCCGGCGAGAAGAACGACGGCGACCTCGCCACGTCCGTCGGCTACCCCGTCGAGGAGCTCGACTCCGCCAAGAACTTCATCAAGGACTACGAGGCAGCCGGTTACAAGGACCCGTACGCGGCCTACGGCGGCTACTCCTACGACGCCGGCTGGGCCATCATCCAGGCCGTCAAGGCAGTCGTGGCCGACAACGACGGCAAGCTCCCCAGCGACGCCCGCGCCAAGGTCACCGAAGCACTGAGCAAGGTCTCCTTCGACGGAGTCACCGGCAAGGTCTCCTTCGACCAGTACGGCGACACCACGAACAAGCAGCTCACCGTCTACGAGGTCAAGAAGGGCGCCTGGACAGCCGTCAAGAGCGAGACGTTCAAGGACTGACCTCCGCGATCTCGGCCCACCTCACCTGAACACGACCGCGCGAGGGCGCACACAGCGCCCTCGCGCGGTCTCACATCCGACACGCTCATCGGAGGCCCTGCGGTGCACGAACTGCCGCAACAGCTGGTCAACGGCCTGGCCCTCGGTACCCTCTACGGCCTCATCGCCATCGGGTACACCATGGTCTACGGCATCGTCCAGCTCATCAACTTCGCCCATGGCGAGATCTTCATGATCGGGGGCTTCGGCGCCCTCACCGTCTACATCTGGCTCCCCGCCGGGACCTCGCTGTGGACGGCCATACCCCTCATGCTCATAGGCGGCGCCCTCGCCTCGATCGCCGTCGCCACCGCCGCCGAACGCTTCGCCTACCGCCCGCTCCGCGGCGCACCCAGGCTCGCCCCCCTGATCACCGCGATCGGCCTGTCCATCGCTCTGCAGCAGATCGTCTGGGCGTTCTACCCCGACGCCAAGAAGGCCCGCAGCTTCCCGCAGATCGAAGGCAAGTCGTTCGAGATCCTCGGCAATCTGCACATCCAGCGCGGTGATGTCTTCCTCCTGGTCGCCGCGCCCCTGTGCATGCTCGCCCTCGGCATCTTCGTCTCCAAGAGCCGCACCGGCCGCGCCATGCAGGCCACCGCCCAGGACCCCGACACCGCCAAGCTCATGGGCATCAACACCGACCGCATCATCGTGATGGCCTTCGCCATCGGCGCCGTCTTCGCCGCCGTCGCCGCCGTCGCCCACGGACTCCGCTACGGCCAGGTCCAGTTCGAGATGGGCTTCATCGCCGGACTCAAGGCCTTCACCGCCGCCGTCCTCGGCGGCATCGGCAACATCTACGGCGCCATGCTCGGCGGAGTCGTCCTCGGACTCGCGGAAGCGATGTCCATCCACTACATCCAGGACATCCCCGGGATGGACCAGCTCGGAGGCGGCGCCTGGGCCAACGTCTGGGCATTCGTACTTCTCATCCTCGTGCTGCTGTTCAGGCCACAGGGCCTGCTCGGCGAGCGCGTAGCGGATCGGGCGTGAGACCGATGAGCACCCTGAAGACCACCGAGAACACCCCGGTCATCCCGCTGCCCACCGGCCTCGCACGGACCCTGACCGCGGCCGGAGCCGTACTCGCCCTCGCGTCCACCTTCCTTGCCTGGACCTGGACGGCCGACTTCCCCGGCGACCTCACCGTCACCGGCTACCCCGGCGGCCTCCAAGTCCTCACCCTGACCGGCGCGCTGCTCACCCTGATCTACGCCGTCTCCGGCCACGGCGTACGCGGCCTCGGCTGGCTCAACCCCGCCGGCGGCAGCCACGCCGTCCGCTACTTCGCCCTCGGCACCTTCGGCACCACCTGGTTCACGGTGGCGGCGATCTCCGTCGAGCTCGGCGGCCTCGTCAACCTCGAACCCGGCGCCTACGCCGCGGCCGCCGCCTCGCTCGTCGCCGCCCTCGGCGCACTCGGCCTCCCCTCCGGCGCAAGCACCGGGCGCGCCCTCCCCCCGGCCCGCCCCCTCCCCTCCTGGGCCGAGATCCTGATCATCGTCGCCGGATTCGGCGCGGGGCTCCATGTCTTCACCTACGGCATCGGCACCGAGGACCCCGAGCTCTTCGTCGGCTACATGATCCTCGTCGTCTTCGGAGTCCTCGCCCTCATCAAGGCCGGAGTCCTCGCACGGCTCTCCGCCCTGACCGCCAAGCACCGCTCGGTGACCCTCGGCGCGGCGTTCGCCGCCGCGGCCGTCTTCCCCCTCACCCAGAGCAACGACCAGTACACCCTGGTCGGGGTCAACATCCTCATCTTCGCGACCGTCGCCCTCGGTCTCAACGTCGTCGTCGGCCTCGCCGGACTCCTCGACCTGGGATACGTCGCCTTCCTCGGCGTCGGCGCCTACACCGCCGCCCTCGTCAGCGGATCGACCGCGTCCGTCTTCGACGTCCAGTTCCCCTTCTGGGCCGCCGTCCTCACCGGCGCCGCCGCGTCCCTCGTCTTCGGCGTCGTCATCGGCGCCCCCACCCTGCGACTGCGCGGCGACTACCTCGCCATCGTCACCCTCGGCTTCGGAGAGATCTTCCGCATCGCCATGGGCAACCTCGACGGCGTCTCCGGACCCCAGATCACCAACGGCCCCAACGGCATCCCCAACATTCCCGACCTCGTCGTCCTCGGATACGACTTCGGCGAAACCCACGCCGTCGGCGGCCTCGAAATCCCGCCCTTCGCCAGCTACTTCCTGCTGATGCTCCTCGTCACCGCCCTGGTCGTCCTGGTGTTCAGCCGGGCCGGCAACTCCCGCATCGGACGCGCCTGGGTCGCCATCCGCGAGGACGAGACCGCCGCCACCGCCATGGGCATCAACGGCTTCCCCGTCAAACTCATCGCCTTCGCCCTCGGCGCCACCCTCGCCGGAGTCGCCGGAACCGTGCAGGCACACGTCTCCTACACCGTCGTACCCGAGCAGTACGTCTTCGCCGGGCCCGTCCCGCCCAACTCCGCGTTCCTCCTCGCCGCCGTCATCCTCGGCGGCATGGGAACCATCAGCGGCCCCCTGCTCGGCGCCTCACTCCTCTACCTCATCCCCGCGAAGCTGCAATTCCTCGCCGACTACCAGCTCCTCTTCTTCGGGCTCGCCCTCATCCTGCTGATGCGCTACCGCCCCGAGGGCCTGATCGCCGACCGCAGGAAACAGCTCGAGTTCCACGAGACCGGACAACTCGACGTGCCCGAACAACGCCTGCCCGAAGGGGCCGTCGGCATCACCAAGGCGGAGGCGTGACCGATATGACCACCACCGACACCACCCCGGTCAAGACCCCCGCCGACGGACCCGTGCTCAGCGCGACCGACGTCACGATGCGCTTCGGCGGACTCACCGCCGTACGCTCCGTCGACCTCGAAGTCCGCCCCGGCGAAATAGTCGGCCTCATAGGCCCCAACGGCGCCGGCAAGACGACCTTCTTCAACTGCCTCACCGGGCTCTACATCCCCACCGAAGGCAAGGTCACCTACAAAGGCACCGTCCTCCCACCCAAACCCCACCTCGTCACCAAGGCCGGCGTCGCCCGCACCTTCCAGAACATCCGGCTGTTCGCCAACATGACCGTCCTGGAAAACGTCCTCGTCGGCCGCCACACCCGCACCAAGGAAGGCCTCTGGTCCGCCCTCCTCCGCGGCCCCGGCTTCAAACGAGCCGAAAAGGCCTCCGAGAAGCGGGCCATGGAACTCCTGGAATTCACCGGCCTCGCCGCCAAGAAGGACCACCTCGCCCGCAACCTCCCCTACGGCGAGCAACGCAAGCTGGAAATCGCACGGGCCCTCGCCAGCGACCCCGGCCTGCTGCTCCTCGACGAACCCACCGCGGGCATGAACCCCCAGGAGACCCGGGCCACCGAAGAACTGGTCTTCGCCATCCGCGACCAGGGCACGGCCGTCCTCGTCATCGAGCACGACATGCGCTTCATCTTCAACCTCTGCGACCGGGTCGCCGTACTCGTCCAGGGTCAGAAGCTCGTCGAGGGCACCCCCGAGGTCGTGCAGAGCGACGAGCGCGTCATCGCCGCCTACATCGGAACGCCGTTCGAAGGCGAACCGGGCGCCGAGGAAGCCGCCGAGGTCGAGGCCGCCGAGGAAGCGGCGGAAGCAGCGAGCCCCACCGAGGCCGCGGACGAGGCACGGGCCGAAACCCCGGACAAGGCCTCGTCCGACGCCCCGGGCGAAACCGCGCACGAAACCGCGGCCGACGCCCCGGGCGAGGCGTCGGACGAGGCACCGGTCGAAGCCATGGCCGAGGCCTCGGACGAAACCTCGGACGAAGCCACGGCCGAGGCCACACACGAGGCACCGGACGAGGCACCGGCGGAAACCCCGGACGACGCCACGACCGACACCGCGGACGGCGCCACCTCCGAGGCACCGGACGAGGACCCCAGCACCAACGCCCGTAAGGAGGGCGGCCAGTGACCGCACTGCTCGAAGTCGAGGACCTCCGGGTCGCCTACGGCAAGATCGAAGCCGTCAAGGGCATCTCGTTCAGCGTCGACGCAGGCCAGGTCGTCACCCTCATCGGGACGAACGGCGCAGGCAAGACCACCACGCTGCGCACCCTGTCAGGGCTGCTCAAACCGCTCGGCGGCGCGATCCGCTTCGACGGCAAGCCACTGAGCGGAGTCCCCGCCCACAAGATCGTCGCGCTGGGCCTGGCCCACTCGCCCGAGGGACGCCATATCTTCCCCCGGCTGACGATCGCCGAGAACCTCCAGCTCGGCGCCTTCCTCCGGAAGGACACGGACGGGATCGCCAAGGACATCCAGAAGGCGTACGACCTCTTCCCCATCCTCGGCGAGCGCCGCAACCAGGCGGCGGGCACCCTGTCGGGCGGTGAGCAGCAGATGCTGGCGATGGGCCGGGCGCTGATGTGCCGGCCGAAGCTGCTGATGCTCGACGAACCGTCGATGGGACTCTCGCCGATCATGATGCAGAAGATCATGGCGACGATCTCCGAGCTGAAGTCCCAGGGCACCACGATCCTGCTGGTCGAGCAGAACGCCCAGGCGGCGCTGTCGCTCGCCGACCACGGCCATGTGATGGAGATCGGCAAGATCGTTCTGTCCGGATCGGGCCAGAAGCTGCTCCACGACGAGTCCGTGCGCAAGGCGTACCTCGGCGAGGACTGACGGGCGTCACATCACGGAGAGGGCCCGCACCGTATGCGTATGGTGCGGGCCCCTCCGTGTGTCCTCCGGCTGCGCCGGCGCGGGGCTACTGCCCCTGCTTCTTCTCCTCGGCGTCCTCGATCACGGCCTCGGCCACCTGCTGCATGGACAGCCGCCGGTCCATGGAGGTCTTCTGGATCCACCGGAAGGCGGCGGGTTCCGTCAGCCCGTACTGCGTCTGCAGGATGCTCTTGGCCCGGTCGACGAGCTTGCGGGTCTCCAGGCGCTGCGAGAGGTCGGCGACCTCCTTCTCCAGCGTCCTCAGCTCCGTGAACCGGGACACCGCCATCTCGATGGCGGGCACGACGTCGCTCTTGCTGAAGGGCTTCACGAGGTACGCCATCGCACCGGCGTCCCGCGCCCGCTCCACCAGCTCGCGCTGTGAGAAGGCGGTGAGCATCAGGACCGGGGCGATGCTCTCCTCGGCGATCTTCTCGGCGGCGGAGATGCCGTCGAGGATCGGCATCTTGACGTCGAGGATCACCAGATCGGGCCGGTGCTCGCGGGCCAGCTCGACGGCTTTCGCCCCGTCCCCGGCCTCGCCGACGACGCTGTAGCCCTCCTCCTCGAGCATCTCTTTGAGATCGAGACGGATGAGGGCCTCGTCCTCGGCGATGACGACCCGGGTCGTCAGCGGGGGGACGTGCGACTGCTCGTCGGCGACGGGCTGCTCGGGCTCGGCGGCGCTCACGGGACTCCTCGTTCCAGGCAGGTGGTGCCCCACGAGCCTACCTGCGCGACGGCGGCGGCTCCCACACGGTAAGCTAACCGCGGCGCGACAGGCCGGGTTGGCGCAATTGGTTGACGCGGAGGCCTCAAAAGCCTCTGTCCGAAAGGACGTGTGGGTTCGAATCCCATACCCGGCACTTTTCCTTTTGAAGCGGATTCTCACGTTCTCGTGAAATGCACCGATTCGCTCCACGCGGACACGATGAGTCGCGCAGAGTTATTCCATGCAGACACATGGTACTGAAGTTCGCCAGATGGCCTTGGCCCTTCTCCATTCCGGCGTCAAGAACGCCGACGTCGCACGGCAGCTCCGTGTACCCGTTGGAACCGTCGGCTACTGGCTCCACATCGAACGATCCCGGCGGGGGCAGTGTCCAGGGCGCCATCAACCGAAGTGCCCGCGATGCGACGGCCGCGAACTCGACGAAGCAGCCTACTCGTATCTGCTCGGCCTTTATCTCGGCGATGGGCACATCATCCAGCACTCGGAGCATCGCGCCCCCAGTCTCATGATCGCCTGCAGCGAGACCTGGCCCGGCCTGATGAACGCATGCGAGGAAGCGATGCGCGCGGTCTTTCCGGACAATTCCGTCTGCCGTGTCCGCAAAACCGGCTGTCGCAATGTGAAGGTCTATTCCAAACACTTATGGTGCTTGTTCCCCCAGCACGGCGAGGGCAGGAAGCATGAGCGCAGCATCGCTCTCGAGACCTGGCAGCAAAAGATCGTGGACACGCACCCCTGGGAATTCATCCGCGGTCTCATCCACTCCGACGGGTGCCGGGTGACGAACTGGACGACGCGCCTCGTCGGCGGAGAGCGGAAGCGTTATGAATACCCTCGGTACTTCTTCACCAACAAGTCCGACGACATCCGGGAGCTCTGCACCGACACCCTCACCAGAGTCGGAGTCGAGTGGACCACGCTCCTGCGGAACGGCGTGCCGTGGAACATCTCCGTCGCCAAGCGCGCCTCGGTCGCGCTGATGGACCGGCATATCGGGCCGAAGTACTGATCCGGCCCGGGGGCTCAGGCCCCTGTCCGGCGTCCTTCGAGGACCAGCGCCCACGCCCCCAAATGCCAGGGAGGGGCCGCTGCCGAAGCCCCGGGCAACTCGGACGGCTCCGATCGGTCAGTGTGGGGTTACTCCCCCGGCGACCACTGGTGGGCCCCATGGTCGAAGGCAGGGGGTTGCCGTAGCTCGGGGTGCTCTCCCTGGCATTCGCCGGGGCCCCATCCCGACGGAGTCCGGGCAGTCGCGGCCGGAAAAGATCGCCCGGACAGGGCGCTACCGCTGGTAGTCGTCCTCGCCGATGTGGTGGACGCGGACCAGGTTCGTGGAGCCGGGGACTCCCGGCGGGGAGCCCGCGGTGATCACGACCACGTCGCCCTTCTGGCAGCGGCCGATCTTCAGTAGCTGCTCGTCCACCTGCTGGACCATCTCGTCCGTCGAGTCGACCGTCGGGCCGAGGAAGGTCTCCACACCCCAGGACAGATTGAGCTGGGAGCGGGTCGAGGACTCCGGGGTGAAGGCGAGGACGGGGATCGGAGAGCGGTAGCGGGAGAGACGGCGGACCGTGTCGCCGGACTGGGTGAAGGCGACCAGGAACTTCGCGCCCAGGAAGTCACCCATCTCGGCCGCCGCACGGGCCACCGCGCCGCCCTGGGTGCGGGGCTTGTTGTGCTCGGTGAGGGGCGGGAGGCCTTTGGCAAGCATGTCCTCCTCGGCCGCCGCGACGATACGGCCCATGGTCCTGACCGTCTCGACGGGGTATTTCCCCACGCTGGTCTCGCCCGAGAGCATCACCGCGTCCGTGCCGTCCATGACGGCGTTGGCCACGTCGGAGGCCTCGGCGCGGGTCGGCCGGGAGGCGTCGACCATGGAGTCGAGCATCTGGGTCGCCACGATGACCGGCTTGGCGTTGCGCCGGGCGAGCTTGACCGCGCGCTTCTGGACGACCGGCACCGACTCCAGCGGCATCTCGACGCCGAGGTCGCCGCGGGCGACCATGATGCCGTCGAAGGCGTCGACGATGCCCTGGAGGTTGTCGACCGCCTGAGGCTTCTCGATCTTCGCGAGGACCGGCAGCCGGCGGCCCTCCTCGTCCATGACGCGGTGGACGTCCTCGATGTCCCGGCCGCTGCGGACGAAGGAGAGGGCGATGATGTCCGCGCCGGTGCGCAGCGCCCAGCGCAGGTCCGCGACGTCCTTGTCGGACAGGGCGGGGACGGAGACGGCGACGCCGGGGAGGTTGAGTCCCTTGTGGTCGGAGATGAGGCCGCCTTCGACGACCAGGGTGTTGACGCGGGGGCCGTCGACGTTGGTGACCTCGAGGGTGACGCGTCCGTCGTCGACGAGGATGCGCTCGCCGCGGGTGACGTCGGCGGCGAGGCCTTTGTAGGTGGTGCCGCAGATGTCGCGGTCGCCTTCGGTGTCTTCGACGGTGATGGTGAATTGGTCTCCGCGTTCAAGGAGTACGGGTCCTTCGCGGAAGCTGCCGAGGCGAATCTTCGGGCCTTGAAGGTCGGCGAGGACGCCGACGCTTCGGCCGATGTCCTCGGAGGCCTTGCGCACCCGGTGGTACCGCTCCTCGTGGTCGGCATAGGTGCCATGGCTGAGGTTGAGGCGGGCTACGTCCATTCCGGCTTCGACCAGTGCCTTGATCTGGTCGTACGAGTCGGTGGCTGGGCCCAGGGTGCAGACGATTTTTGCTCGGCGCATGAGTCGAGCCTAAGACTTACTCGCCGGTAGAGAATTGGCTGCGCATGACTACTCAACGGCCTTTACATGAAGCCTTATTGACAAGTGCTGAAAAGTGCATGGGTCCGCTCCGATGAGCGGAATAGCGGTCGGAGCGTCCCGGCGCCGTCATTGGGGGCGCTCACGGACCATGAGGGCGGCGCGTTTGTCGGGAAGGTCGAGTTGTCCATTCATCTGAAATCCCGCGCGCTCGAATGCGCGGACCGATCGGGTATTGCGGATGTCCGGCTCCGCGACGACCCGTCCGACGTAGGGATCGATCCGCAGCTGCCAGTCGGACACGGCGCGCAGCAGTGCCGCGCCGAGCCCGCGGCCACGGTATTCGGAGGGACCGAGGAGCAGATGGACACCGGCGTCGCGCGGTTCGGCCGGGTAGTGGTCGGCGAGCGGATCGAGGTCGGCGCGGTAGAGCTCCCAGTAGCTCATGGGGATGCCGTCGAGGTGTCCGAGGTAGGGGGTGGAGCGGATGCTCGCGATCTGTCCGCGCAGGTAGGAGGCGATGTGTTCGACGGGCCGGGCCATTTCCCAGTAGCGGGCGACGGCGGGGTCGTTCATCCAGGCGTGGACGAGTCCCGCGTCGGTGGCGGGTTCGACGGGGCACAGGGTGAAGGTGCCTGCGGGCAGCTGGGCCTCGGCGACGGCGGTGTGCTGGCGGATCAAGGGGTCGCCTCCGCGATCGGATTGGGGATGTCGACGTAGACGGACTGGGTCTCGAGCGGGCCGGTGAGTTCGTCCATTCCGCGGACGCGGGTGAGCAGGTTGGCCTTGCAGCGGAGGGTGGGGGCGTGGCGCAGGGTGGTGGCGAGGCGCAGCCGTGCGCCGTGGGTGTCGGCGAGGGCGGCCAGGGCGGCGTCGGCGCGGTGGAGCAGGTCGTGCTCGTCGGCGAGGCCCTGGGAGCCGATGGCTCCGATGAGGCCGAGGAGGTTGTTGATGCCGAGGTAGTAGGCGAGGCGTTCGTCGATGACGGCGTCGTCGACGTAGGTGCCGAGGTCGCGGCCGATGCCGGGGGCCCACTGGTGGAGGGCCGGGGTGCGGGCCGGGGAGAAGTAGTAGCCCTGGTTGTCGCGGTAGCGGCCACCGGTGGGCCAGCCGTGTTCGTCGAGGGTGACGAGGGTGTTCTGCTGGTGGGCTTCGAGTCCGAGGCCGTAGGTCGCGTACAGCCACAGGACGGGGGTGATGACGGTGCGGAGGTAGCGGTCGAACCACTCCTGGGCGACGTCGGGTACGGAGCGGCCGGTGCGTCCGGCGAGCCGGTGGACGATGGCGGCCAGCTGGGAGCGGTGGTCGGGCCGGTCGGGGCGTTCGGCGAGGAGTCCGGCGACGCATACGGCGTGGTGGGTGTCCGGGCGGTCGGGGAAGGGGTTGTCGCGGATGACGACGTCGAGACCGGTGGGGCCGTCGGGGGCGTCGACGGCGATCCAGGCGGGGTCGCGGACGATGTCGAAGCCGGGGTGTGCGGTGCGCAGTGCGGCGCCGAGCCCTGCGTCGAGGAGCCGGTGGACGGCGAGTCCGCGGTGGAGTTCGGTCCGGGTGTTCTCGCGGCGGGAGTTGGTGATGCGCAGCCCGAGGGAGAACTTCAGCATGACGGGCGCGTCGGCCCGGTAGAGGGTGCGTACGGAGGAGGTGGGTGACCAGGCGGGGCCCGCGGGTCCGAGGTCGTGCAGCAGTCCGGCGTCGAGGAGGGCGCGTACGGCGGGGCGGTGGACGATGTCCTGGGCTTGCCAGGGGTGGGCGGGGACGAGGGTGGTGCCGGGGGGTGGTGCGAGTGTGTCGCCCGCGAGTTCGCCGAGGAGTTGCTGTGCGGTGCGGTCGAGGGCGGAGTCGCCTCGTACGACGCTGGGGTCGGCGGCGAACCAGTGCAGGGGGAAGGCGCCGCGGAGTTCGGGCGAGTAGCGGGCGGCCTCGGCGTCGGTGAGGCCGTGGCGGCTCTTGGGTGTGGGGTGCAGGGGGTGGCCGGTGAGGAGGGCTTGCTCGGCGGCGAGGAAGTCGGTGGTGCCGGCCGGGTCCCGGGGTTCCTGGGCGCGGGCCCGGATGAATTCCTCGACGCGCTGTACGGAGTCGGTGACGCGGCCGGTGAGGTCGGCGACGGCGGTGGGGTCGCCCGCGGCGGCCTCGGTGGCGAGGAGCGCGGCGACGAGCGTGGCGGGTGCGGGGGTGCCGGTGGGCAGCACGGTGGGGCCGAAGCGGTGCCAGCCCGCGGCGGACCAGTGCAGGACGGCTGTGTGGAGGGCGGTGCCCGCGGCGGGCAGGGGGAGGCGCAGGACCCCGTCGGTGGGGCGGGCGACGCCGGTCTCGCGTATCCAGCAGCGCAGGAGGTTCTGGGTCGCGGCGGTGTCGGCCGCTTCCGCGGGGGTCCGGTGCCGGGGCCTGCCGGACGCGGGACGGTCCTGCGGTGTCGGGGTCATGGGTTCTCTTTCTCTGCGCCGGCCCGGGAGGTGGCCGGCAGGGGGGTGGTCCCGTCCAGGCCGAAGGTGGTGAAGGCGGTGCGCGGGGGCAGCGGGTGGATGTCGCGGCCGGCGATCGCGTTGAGGATGACGGCGGAGCGCCAGGCGGCCAGGCCGAGGTCGGGGGTGCCCACGCCGTGGGTGTGGCGTTCGGCGTTCTGGACGAAGACGGAGCCGCCGAGGGTGCCGTCGTGGACGAGGCGCTGTTCGCGGTCCACCTGGGGGCGGCCGGCGTCGTCCCGTACGAGGTGGTCGTTGAGTTTGGCGAGGAGGCCGTCGAGGGGCCGTTCGCGGTAGCCGGTGGCGAGGACGACGGCGTCGGTGGTGAGACGGCCCGTGGTCTCCTGCTGGGCGTGTTCGAGACCGAGTTCGATACGGCCGCGGGTGGTTTCTGCGGTGCGGACCTCGACGCCCGGGGTGAGGGCGACATCGGGCCAGCCGCCGTGGAGGGTGCGCCGGTAGAGCTCGTCGTGGATGGCGGCGAGGGTGTCGTGGTCGACGCCCTTGTAGAGCTGCCACTGGTGGGGCAGCAGCCGGTCCCGGGTGGCTTCGGGCAGGCCGTGGAAGTAGCGGGTGTAGTCGGGGGTGAACTGCTCCAGGCCGAGCTTGCTGTACTCCATGGGCGCGAAGGCGGGCGTCCGGGCCAGCCAGGTGAGTCCTTCCCGGCCGGCGGGGCGGGCCCGCAGCAGGTCGAGCAGGACTTCGGCGCCGGACTGGCCCGAGCCGACGACGGTCACATGGCGGGCGGCGAGCAGCCGGTCGCGGTGGGGGAGGTAGTCGGCGGAGTGCAGGACGGGGGCCCGGGGGTCGTCGGCGAGGGGGCGGAGCGGGGTGGGGATGTACGGCGCGGTGCCGATGCCCAGCGCGAGGTTGCGGGCGAAGAGCCGGCCGGTCCCCTCCGTGTCGCCGTTCTCGGCGAGGCGGGTGAAGGCGACCTCGAAGGCCTGGCGTCGCGGGTGCCAGCTGACGACGTCGGCGCGGTGGCCGAAGCGGACGGTGGGCAGTGCGGCGCTGGCCCAGCGGAGGTAGGCGTCGTATTCGGTGCGGGGGATGTGGAAGCGCTCGGCGACGTAGAAGGGGAAGAGGCGGCCGCGGCTCTTGAGGTAGCTGAGAAAGGACCAGGGGCTGCTGGGCTCGACGAGGCTCACGAGGTCGGCCAGGAAAGGGACTTGGAGGGTGGCGCCGTCGATCAGCAGGCCGGGGTGCCAGTGGAAGCCGGTGCGCTGTTCGAGGAAGGCGGTGGTCAGTCCTGGTGTGCCGTCGGCCAGGGCGGCGAGCGAGAGGTTGAAGGGGCCGGCGCCGATCCCGAGCAGGTCCAGGGGCGGCTCGTCGGGGGTGGACGGGTGTCCGGGCGACGTCATTCGGGTCCTCCCGTGCGTGGGCTGCTCAGTCCTGCTGACGGAGTGCGTCATGAGCGGGGCTGCCTGAAAGGGCGGGTCTGTGAGGCGTTCCACAGCCGTCACCGCCAGTAAGGGTAGCCTCGCCTTTCTTTACATAGCACCTCACACCATCCAATACGCACAGCGGCCCGGCACTACTCAACTGGCTGGCGGAGCAGCAGGCTTGACGGCGGGTCGACTACGCCCCCGGCGTGGCCGCCGGGGGTACGCCGGACGTGGCCCGTACCCTGCCAGGACGCGGCGCCGCCCGGCACAGCGGCCCCGATGAGCAGGCAACTGCCCTGTCAGATGGGCGCGGTGGGTGTCGGATCGGCGGTCCGGCCGTGTTCAGAGCTGCGGGGGTGACATGGTGAAGCGGGCATTGACGTGGGCGTATACCGTCTGGCGCTGCGGTTCGAGGTCCAGAGGCGGGGCCTCGGCGGCTTCCATCGCGCCTCCGTGGCCTCGTGACCGCATCGAGCCCAGCCCCGGCGGCGCCGGCCGCGCGAGGTTCTCCGCCCCCTCATCGGCGAGTTCGAGCAGGGCCACCAGCCGGGCGCCCAGCGCGGCGGCGTACTCCCGGGCGCGCTGCACCGCTTCCCGTACGGCCTGCTGCCGGGCGTCCCGGTGGGCGGGCGAGTCCGGGCGCAGGGCCCACCAGGGGCCCTGGACGGTGGTGAGTTCGAGGTCCGCGAGACGGGTGGCGAGTTCGCCGAGCGCCGTGAAGTCGGTGAGGGTGGCGGTCACATGGACCCGTCCGTGGTAGGCCCGGATCCGTTCTCCACGGCCCTTGTGGGTCAGCTGGGGCGTGATGACAAAGGCCCCGGTCTCCAGCTTCTCCACCGCTTCGCCGTAGGACTTGACGAGGTCGAGGACCGCGGCGTTGCGCCGGGTGAGGTCCTGGAGCGCCGCCTTCCGGTCCGTGCCGCGGGCGTTGACCGTGATGCCGATCCTGGCGATCTCGGGGTCGACTTCGAGCCGGGCCTCGCCGCGGACCGCGACGCGCGGGCTGTCGGGGGTGCCGTACGGGGTGGGCGTGGGTGTTGTCATACCGCCCACTGTGGCAGGGCGGCCGGACACACATCCGTCACCGAAGGGAAACGGGTTGAAGGTTCCGGGTGCCGATACGGAGGGCACGGGTGCGTGGCGGTCCGGGCACGTGCCCGGATCCGCGCACCGGCGTCCGTCCCCGCCGTGCACCACGGCCCCGGCGGGAGGTCCGCCGTGCACCACGGCCCCGGCGGGAGGTTCAGACCCGGGTACGGACGTGGCGGTCCCGCTGGCCGGGGATCTCCCTGCTCCCCCGTCCCGGTTCGAGACCGAAGGTCGTGAACGCGGTCCGCGACGGGAGCGCGTACACCGTTCTCTCCGTCAGCGAGTTGAGGATGACGGCGCTGCGCCAGGCCATCAGCCCCAGGTCGGGCGCTCCGACGCCATGGGTGTGCCGCTCGGCGTTCTGGACGTACACCGAGCCCTTGACGGTACGGTCCAGCACGAGCCGGTAGTGCTCGTCGATCTGCGGCCGCTCGGCCCCGTCCCGGCTCAGATACCCCTCCAGGGGGCCGAGGACGGTGTCGAGGCGGCTCTCGCGGTAGCCGGTCGCGAGGACGACGCCGTCCGTGGTGAGCCGGCTGCGGGTGCCCTGCTGGCCATGTTCCAGGTGGAGTTCGACCTTGGTGGTCGCGACGCGTCCGGCGGTGCGCACGGTGACACCCGGGGTGAGGACGGTGTCCGGCCAGCCTCCGTGGAGGGTACGCCGGTAGAGCTCGTCGTGGATGGCGGCGAGGGTGTCGTGGTCGACGCCCTTGTAGAGCTGCCACTGCTGCGGCAGGAGCTGGTCGCGCACCGGCTGGGCGAGGCCGTGGAAGAACCGGGTGTAGTCGGGGGTGAACTGCTCCAGGCCGAGCTTGCTGTACTCCATGGGCGCGAAGGCGGGCGTCCGGGCCAGCCAGGTCAGCCGCTCACGGCCGGCGGGCCGGGCCCGCAGCAGGTCGAGGAAGACCTCGGCTCCTGACTGGCCGGAGCCGATCACGGTGAGATGGTCTCCGCCGAGCAGCCGGTCCCGGTGGGCGAGGTAGTCGGAGGAGTGGATGACGGGGACGGCGGGGGCGTCGGCGAGCGGGCGCAGCGGCTCGGGGACATAGGGCTCCGTGCCCACGCCCAGGACGAGGTTGCGGGCGTATCTGCGGCCGAGGGCCTCGGCCTCGCCGTCCGGGCCGAGCTGGGTGAAGTCGACTTCGAAGAGGGCGCGTTCGGGGTCCCACCGGACGGCGTCGACCTGGTGCCCGAAGTACAGTCCGGGCAGCTCCTCGCTGACCCAGCGGCAGTAGGCGTCGTACTCGGCGCGCTGGATGTGGAAGCGCTCGGCGACGTAGAAGGGGAAGAGCCGGTCGCGGGTCCGCAGGTAGTTGAGGAAGGACCAGGGGTTGGCGGGGTCGGCGATGGTGACCAGGTCGGCGAGGAAGGGGACTTGCACGGTGGCGCCCTCGACGAGGAGGCCGGGGTGCCACTGGAAGGCGGGGCGCTGGTCGTAGAAGGCGGCCGTCACGCCGGGGACGCCGTCGGCGAGAGCGGCGAGGGAGAGGTTGCACGGGCCGATGCCGATGCCCACGAGGTCCAGTGGCTGATCGCTATCGGTGGTCATCGCGCGGTACTTCCTTCCACGATCTTGAGCAGCGCTTCCAGGTCCGGCGGCCGGGTGTGCGGATTGAGGACGGTCGCCTTGAACCAGAGCCGTTGGGTGCCGTCGCGGTGGTCCGTGGCGCGGGCGCGGCCGAGGACGGCGCGTCCTTCGGTGAGGAGGTCACGGCGGATGGCGGCCACGCGGTCGTCGTCGGCGCCTTCGGGCCGGAACAGGACGGTGCTGAGCGTCGGCCGCTCGTACAGCACGAACTCGGGGTGGGCCTCGACGAGGTCGGCGAGCCGCTGGGCGGCGGCGCAGGAGTGCTCGACGAGTTCGGCCAGTCCGGTGCGGCCGAGGGCGCGCAGGGTGACCGCGATCTTGAGGACGTCGGGGCGGCGGGTCGTACGGAGGGAGCGGCCGAGGAGGTCGGGGATGCCTGCTTCGGTGTCGTCGTCGGGGTTGAGGTGGTCGGCGCGGTGCTCGAGGGGGGCCAGAACCGCGCTGTCGGGGACCGTGAGGAGGCCCGCGGCGACGGGCTGCCAGCCCAGCTTGTGCAGATCGAGGGTGACGGAGTCGGCGCGCGGCAGGCCGTCGAGGCGGTTGTGGAGGGTGGTGCTGAAGAGGAGCGGACCGCCGTAGGCGGCGTCGACATGGAGGCGGGTGGCGTGGGCGGCGCAGACGTCGGCGAGCTGCGGGAGGGGGTCGATCTCGCCGGTGTCGGTGGTGCCCGCGGTGGCGACGGCAAGGAGGGGGCCGCGCAGTTGGCCGAGGGCGGCGTCGAGGGCGGCGGGGCTGACGAGGCCCGCCGGGGTGGGGATGACGACGGGCCGGGGCAGGCCGAGGAGCCAGGCGGCGCGGTCGATGCTGTGGTGGGCGTTGGCGCCGCAGACGAGTTGCACGGGGCCCTGGTCCTTGCTCAGCTCTCGGGCGAGCAGTACGGCGAGCTGGTTGGCCTCGGTGCCGCCGGTGGTGACGAGCGCGTCGGGCGCGCTGCCGTGCGGGAAGACCTCGGTGGCCAGACCACGGCAGACGAGCCCTTCGAGGGTGGACGCGGCCGCGGCCTGGTCCCAGGAGTCCATGGAGGGGTTGAGGGCCGCGGCGGCGAGTTCGGCGGCCGTGGCGAGGGCGAGCGGCGGGCAGTGGAGATGGGCGGCGCAGTGCGGGTCGGCGGGGTCGGGGGCGCCTTCCGCCACCGCGTGGACGATCGCGCGGAGGGCGGGATGGGCCCCGATGCCGGTCTCGGGGATGAGGGGCTCGGCCGCAGTCTTCATCCGGTGGGCGACGGCCTCGGGGCCGCCGGCGGGGAACGGTCCGCCGCGGGCGGCGGTGCCCGTGGAGAGGGCTTCGAGGACGGTGTCGAGGAGCGGACGCAACTGCCGCGGCCCGTCCGCGCCTCCGGCGAGCGGCGTGGTGGGGGTGCCGTCGGGTGGCATGGGCATGGTCAGTCCTTAGGGAGGTGCGTCGGCCGTCGGCCGCACTACAGTCTGGGCGGGGATGCCCGGTGACACCCGGTCGGCGCCGTGATCGGACCCGAAAGGGGTACAGCGGAGCCGGGCGTGGGCGCCGTACCCCCATGGACTGATAATGGACGACCGGGTGCCTCAGGGCGTCAACACCGTAACTCGCAGGGGCGCGCCACCGAAGGGAAGCCGGGCCATGAGGGCACGGCCCCGGAAGCCTCGGGGGACGGCTGGACCGGGGGTACGGACCGGCTGCGGGCCATGGGCGGGTCGGGCCAGGGGTACGGACCGCGCCGCGGGCCATGGGCGATCCGCTGCGGGGGTACGGACTCGCCGGGGATACGGGCCCCACGGCCCCGACGGACTCGCCCCGGGATACCGGCGACGACCCCCACGGGACGGGCCTCGCCCCGGGATACGGCCAACGGCCCCCGCGGGCACGACACGCCCCGGGTACCGGCGACGGGTACGGGCGGCCCCGCCCGGGGTGCTGGTGGGCTCGCCGGGAGAGCGCGGCCTCCGTGGAGGCGGCTTGCCCGTACTCCGCCGCGCGGGGCCGGTGAGGTCAGTGACCGCCGGCGGTCTCGCGGATCCGTACGGCCCGCCGGAGGTCGTCGAGCTGGTCGACGAGTTTGCGGCGCAGCGCCGGGAGCGGTTCGCCGCTCCGCAGGCACTCCTCCCCCAGGCGCAGGGTCCGTGCGTCCGCCCGGTCCGCGGGAAAGCCGTAGCGCCCGATCACCTCGGCGATGGCGGGGCCGCGGCGTGCTGAGACGGCGACGGCGTCCGGGAAGTAGCGGGGCACGTAATCCGCTACGAGATCGTGCTGTTCGGGGTGCCAGAAGCCCTCGGCGGTGGCGATGACGAGGTAGGTGGAGAGCTCGTCGCCCGCGAACATCGACTTCCAGGCGGCCTCCTTGGCCTCCGGGTCGGGGAGGGCGGCCCGGGAGCGGGCGGCGCCCACCTGCCCGGTGGCGCTGGGGTCCCGGTCCAGTTCGGCCTCGATGTCGGCGGGCGTCGCCCCGCCGAGGACGGCCAGCCTGCCGAGGGCCCGCCAGCGCAGCTCGGGGTCGAGTTCCGGCCCGCCCGGCACCGCGCCGGCCGCCAGCCAGTCGCGGAGCCTGTGGGAGTCGACGGAGCTGTCGATGAAGGTCCGTACGGCGGTGAGCCGCAGGCCGGGCGCCGATCCGTCCTCGGTGAGCCGGAGCAGGTCGCGGCAGATCGCGGTGAGGGTGGAGAGGGCGACCGGCCGTGCGTCGAGCGGCAGGAAGCGGTCGGCGACATGGGTGCGCGCGAAGGCGAGCACGCCGTGGACGATCGCGGTCTCCGTCTCCTGCGGGAGGTGGGCGCGGGCGGTGTCGAGGTAGGCGGCGGGCGGGAGTTCGCCGTCGCGGACCATGTCGCGGGCGGCGTTCCAGAGGACGGCGCGGCTGAGCGGGTCGGGCAGTCCGGACAGGGAGCGGACAACGGTGTCCCACGAGCCGGGATCGAGGCGGACCTTGCTGTATCCGAGGTCGCCGTCGTTGAGGAGGAGCAGGTCGGGGCGGGGCCCGGTGAAGGTGAGGGGGCCGGGGTCGCCGTCCCCGGGGATGTCGAGGTCGAAGCGCTCGCGGAGGGCGAGCTTTCCGGGCTCGGCCGGAGCGTGGACGTACGCGCCCGCGGCGATACGGTGCGGCCGGCCGCCGCTGTGACGTATGGCGAGCCGCCATGCGTCCCCGTCCGTCCCGACCTCGGCGGTGAGGGTGTCGACGCCGGTGGTGCGGAGCCATCGTTCGGCCCATCCGTGGACGTCACGGCCGGAGGCGCGCGCGAGGGAGTCGATGAAGTCGGCGAGCGTCGCGTTGCCGAAGCGGTGCCGGGCGATGTGGTCGTTGATGCCGCCGAGGAAGTCCTTCTCGCCGAGCCAGGCGACCAGTTGGCGCAGGGCGGAGGCCCCCTTGGCGTAGGAGATGCCGTCGAAGTTGAGCAGGGCGGAGGCGGTGTCGGGCACGGCCTCGGGGGCGGGGGCGACCGGGTGGGTCGAGGGGCGCTGGTCGGCGTCGTAGCCCCAGCTCTTGCGCGCGACGCCGAACTCCGTCCAGGTGGTGGTACGGCACCACCGGGGCGCGGTGTGTCCGCCGTTCTCCGCGAGAGCGACCTCGTCGAGCGTCCGGTAGCCCATGTACTCGGCGAAGGACTCGTTCAGCCAGATGTCGTCCCACCAGCGGAGAGTGACCAGGTCGCCGAACCACATATGGGCCATCTCGTGGGCGATGACCATGGCGCGGGTCTGCCGCTCGGTGTCGGTGACGGCGGAGCGGTGGATGAACTCGTCGCGGAAGGTGACGAGTCCGGGGTTCTCCATGGCTCCGGAGTTGAACTCGGGGACGAACGCCTGGTCGTAGGAGTCGAAGGGGTAGGGCTCCGCGAACTTCTCGTGGTAGCGGTCGAAGCAGCGGCGGGTGATGTCGAGGATCTCGTCGGCGTCGGCGTCCATATGGGGACCGAGGGAGCGGCGGGTGTGCAGGCCGAAGGGCAGACCGGCGTGCTCGGTCCGTACGGAGTGCCAGGGGCCGGCGGCGACGGCGACGAGGTAGGTGCTGATGTGCGGGGTGGCGGCGATGTGCCAGCGGCCGTCCTGCCCTTCGGCCCGCTCGGCGATGCCGTTGCCCAGGACGGTCCAGCCGGGGGGCGCGGTGACGGCGAGTTCGAAGACGGCCTTGAGGTCGGGCTGGTCGAAGGCGGCGAAGACCCGTTGGACGTCGTCCAGGAAGCACTGTGTGTAGACGTAGGTCTCGCCGTCGGCGGGGTCGGTGAAGCGGTGCATCCCCTCGCCGGTGCGGGAGTAGCGCATGTCCGCCTCGATACGCAGCTCGTGCTCGCCGGCGGTCAGTGCCGTGAGCGGCAGCCGGTTGCCGTCGAGCGCGGCGGGGTCGAGGTCCTGTCCGTCGAGCACGACCCGGTGCACGGCGGCGGGTTTGATGTCGACGAAGGTGTCTCCGGGTGCGGAGGCGGTGAAGCGGATGACGGCTGTCGAGCCGAACAGTTCGTCGCCGCGCGTCAGGTCGAGGTCGACGGTGTAGCGGTGGACGTCGAGAAGACGAGCTCGGGTCTGCGCCTCGTCGCGTGTCAGTACGGACATGGCTGCCATGCTGCCGTATGCCCTGCCGGCGGCGCAGGGGCCGTGGGGGAGCCGAACACAACGGGTGCGAGGCGCCTTCGGGACCCACGCCGGGTAATCGGCGCCGGGTGTCCGGGACCGGGCTCTCGACACCGCGCCGGGCGAGTGCCGCATCACCTCCGTCGGGCGCGCCGCCGACGTGTTCGAGGCCTCGGACGACAAGGTCCGCCCTTCGAGACGGAGAGGGCGCGCCGCGTCGCCCGCGGGCCCGGACGGTGCGAGTCTCCTGGATCAGTCGCGAGGGGGTCAGTCGCGATCGGAGAGTTGCCCGCCCTTGCCGCTCGCGGCGCCGTTGGCGATCGTCTCGTGGTGGCGGATGACCTCGGCGATGATGAAGTTCAGCAGCTTCTCCGCGAACGCCGGGTCGAGCTTCGCGCTCTCGGCGAGCTCCCGCAGCCGGGCGATCTGGCGGGCCTCCCGGGCCGGGTCGGCCGGCGGGAGCTGGTGGGTGGCCTTGAGGTGGCCGACCTGCTGGGTGCATTTGAAGCGCTCGGCCAGCATATGGACGACCGCCGCGTCGATGTTGTCGATGCTGTTGCGCAGCCGCTCGAGCTCGGCCCGGACGGCCTCGTCGTCGACGGCGGGGGTGGTGACGGACTGATCGGTCATCGAGCGGGTCTCCCGTTACGCATCACTGCGGAGGCACATTGCGTCACGGTAACAGGAGCGCCGCCGGTCAGGGGCACGGACCGGCCACCCGTACGGCACACCCCGGCCACCCGTACGGTACGCATCCCCGCGGACACCGCGGCCCGGCAGCGCCTGGCGCGGGGAGCGGGGCGACGGGGTGCACGACCGGGCGTTCCCGCCCGCCCGCACCCTCGCGCGGGCGGGCGGGAACGCCGGATCACTGCCCGTGCGGCCGCAACGGGGCGGCCGGGCCGGTCGCCGCGGTCAGCCGCCGAGCTGGCCC
The DNA here is from genome assembly GCF_052245415.1 of Streptomyces sp. 8N706. Classification (NCBI taxonomy): domain Bacteria; kingdom Bacillati; phylum Actinomycetota; class Actinomycetes; order Kitasatosporales; family Streptomycetaceae; genus Streptomyces; species Streptomyces sp. 8N706. The sequence continues at coordinate 31,626 of NZ_JBQQBW010000021.1, forward strand.
GCGCCGGCCCTGATGTCGGACGTGAAGCGGCTCACCTGGGTGTAGACGCCGGGCTTGCCCGGACGGGCGCAGCCGTCGCCCCAGCTCACTATGCCGACCTGGATCCAGCCGCCGGTGTCGTCCTTGCGGAACATGGGACCGCCGGAGTCGCCCTGGCAGGTGTCGACCCCGCCCTCCTCCATGAATCCGGCGCAGATCTCCTCGCCCGCCACCAGGTCCGGGTACGCGCTCTTGCAGGTGGCGTCGTCGACGAAGGGCACGGTGGCCTTGAGGAGATACCGTTGCTGGCCGCCGCCTTCGCCGGCCGCACCCCAGCCCGCGACCGTGAAGTCGCCCTTGTCGTACGCGGTGGTCTGCGCAATCGGCAGGGTCGGCAGGTCGATGGGCTGGGCGAGCTTGATCAGCGCCCAGTCCTTGCCCGTGCCGTTGTAGCCGGGCGCCTGGAGGACCCGGGTGGACTTGACCTTGACGGCGCCGGAGTCGCGGAGGTCGACGACGCCCGCGGTGGCGGTGATGCTGGTGTCGGCCCCGGAGCCGTCCACACAGTGGGCCGCTGTGAGGACGATCGTCCGCGTGTAGAGGGCGCCGCCGCAGCCCATGGAGAGGCGCACCATCCAGGGGAACTCGCCCTTGGCTGCGGGCTTGCCGCCGACGACCGGAGGTGCGGCGCCCGGCCCGGGGGCCGGCTGGGCCTGCGCGCTGCCGGGCTGGAGGCTGAGGGCGGCCAGCACGACGGCGCCGGCCGCGGCGGATCTCTTGAGGGTCTTGACGAGGGTCTTCAACGGAAGTCCTTTCGTGGGGGGTTCCTGCACGCTTGGCAGGCCCATGCCAAACCAGAATCCGGAGAAGACCGCCGAAAGAGTTCCGTTGAGCGACGGCAGCGCACCGCAGGGGGTCCGGACCCCAGGGGGTGAGTCCGCAAAAGCGCCTTTGGATTATGTGGAGCGAGTGACATAGGTGACAAGGGTCACCAACAAGCCACTGCCACAGCTGATTTCAGGCCAACCGCGCGCCGGACCCACCGGCGCACCCGGCCCCAGCGACTCGGTGCACCCCCGCCCGGAGCTGCCCCCCACCCGGCGCGCCCCGGCCCGGAGCCACTCGCTCCCGTCGGCACGCCCGGCAAGATCCGGCCGACCGTACAGTTGAGATGTGGGAACGGGCAGCGACGTGGTGCACGGTTATCCGCACATCGAGACCGTGCGGTCGTCCATCACCGCGATCTACAAGCGGCTGTCGTACGACACCGTGCGCAGCTTCCCGGCGAGCGTCCTGCCCGCGGAAGTCGCCTTCGCCGACGCCGACGATCTCTATCTCGGAGTGCAGCGGGTCGCCCGCGCGATGGTGCGGCATCTGCGGCTGCCGGACGCCCGCATGATCGTGAGCTTCCGCGAGATGCACCACGCCGCGAACATCGAACTCACCGCCGGTCCCGAATACTTCATCGAACTGAACAGCCGGTTCAGGACCCACCGCCAGGACATCGGCGCCGCCCTCGCCCACGAGGTGATGCACATCTATCTGCACCGCCTCGACCTGTCCTTCCCCGGCACGCGCGACAACGAGATCCTGACGGACACCGCGACGACCTACCTCGGCGCGGGCTGGCTGCTGCTGGACGCCTTCCGCGAGGACGCCGTGTCCTCACAGAAGCTGGGGTATCTCACACCGGAGGAGTTCGGCTATGTCCTCGCCAAGCGGGCCCTGGCCTTCGGGGACGACCCGGCTCCCTGGTTCACCAGCCCGCAGGCGTACACCGCGTACAACGCCGGGCTGGCACTGGCGCGGCGTGACGGGCAGCAGCCCCCGCTGACCGCCTGCGGCTGGGTCGGGCGCCGCCGGTACGCACGGGACCGCCGGGCGGCCAAGGACGGCCGGCCGCTCCATGATCCGCACGACGGCGGCACACCGGGCACTCCCCCGCCCGTCGGCGGCTACGCCTTCGAGGGGCACGCCCAGCTGCGGGTGACCTTCCCCTGCCCCACCTGCCATCAGCGCATCCGGGTGCCCGTACGAGGAAGGGTGCGGGCGCGCTGCGGGCTGTGCCGTACGGTGCTCGACTGCGACACCTGAGCAGCGGCCCGGCCGTCGGCAGCACCCCATGTGGGCTGGGCGAATACGGCGCGCCGGCAGGAGCGGGCGCGGCCCCGCGAGGCCGCACGGCCCGGCCGGGGCGCCGATTCGCGTCCCCTCCCGGGGCGGAGCAACCTGGAAGGCAGGTTGGAGGTCTCCGATGAGCACGCTCGAAGAGCAGATCGACATCGACGTCCCGGCGAAGGTTGCCTGGGAGTTCCTTCACCGCGTCGAGGACTACCCACGGTTCATGGGCGGGGTACGGGAGGCGCGCACGGCGGGCAGGCACCGGGCGCACCTCGACATCCATGCCGGTGACCGGGTTTACGAGCTCGACGCCGAGATACTCGACCGCGGCCAGGGTCGGTTGATGATGTGGCGCACCATGAACGGCGCGCCACATCTGGCGGGCACGTTCTCCGTCCTGCCGCTCGACCCCCGGCACACCCGGGTCCAGGTCCGGGTGGAGTACGACCCGGACACGGTGAAGGAGGAATTCGGCGGACCGAAGGGATTCGCGCAGGCGAGTGCGATCGAACGACTCGTACGCAACGACCTGCGGCAGTTCAAGGACCTGGCCGAAAACGAGCCCACGGAAGGGAAACACGAGCCATGGCTACGACAGAAACCATGAGGGCCCGCGACGTCATGCATGCCGGCACCCAGTGCGTCGGGGAGAACGAGACACTTCTCGACGCCGCACGGATGATGCGCGACCTGGACGTAGGATGCGTGCCCATCTGCGGTGAGGACGACAGGCTCAAAGGCATGATCACCGACCGCGACATCGTGGTCGGCTGTTGCGCCGAGGGCAAGGACCCGGCGAGGGTGAAGGCCGGCGAGTTCGCCGGGGAGCTGTTCTGGATCGACGCGGACGCCCCGATCACCGAGGCGCTGCAGCTGATGGAGACGCACCAGATCAAGCGCCTCCCGGTGATCGACGTACGGAACGACCACCGTCTGGTCGGAATGATCAGCGAGGCCAACCTCGCCAGGAACATCCCCGACGAGATGCTCGCGGAGTTCGTCGAGCGGGTCTACGCCTACTAGCCAGGGCGTTTCCGGGGCCGCCGGTACGGGCCCGGGCTCCCGACGGGAACCTGGGCCGGTCGGCGCGCGCCGACGGAGGCGGAACGGGGTGCGGCGCCTGCCTCCGGTCGGGGAGTGGCAGGCGCCGCTTTTCCGTCCGTACGCCGTTGTACGGAACAGCTCGGACGACCCGGCCCGGCGATCCGTCGTAAACGGACCGCCGGCCCGGGCGTCGGTCAGACGGTGAGGGACCGGTCCGTCGGCCGGATCGGGGCCGGGAGGGCGCTGTGGCCGGTCAGGAACCGGTCCACGCCCTTCGCCGCCGAGCGGCCCTCGGCGATCGCCCAGACGATCAGCGACTGGCCGCGGCCCGCGTCACCGGCGACATAGACGCCGGGCACATTGGTCGCGAAGTCGGCGTCGCGCGCGATGTTCCCCCGGGCGTCGAGCTCGAGGCCGAACTGCTCGACCAGGCCGTTCTCCCGGTCGGTGCCGGTGAAGCCCATGGCGAGGGTGACCAGCTGGGCCGGGATCTTCCGCTCGGTGCCCGGCTTCTGCTCGAGCTTGCCGTCCTTGAACTCCACCTCGATCATTTGCAGGAACTGCACGTTCCCGTCCTCGTCGCCCTCGAAGTGGGTGGTGGAGACGGAGTAGAGCCGCTCGCCGCCCTCCTCGTGCGCCGAGGTGACCTTGTAGAGCATCGGGAAGGTCGGCCACGGCTGGTTGGCGTTCCGCTCCTCGCCCGGCTTCGCCATGATCTCCAGCTGGGTGACGGAGGCCGCGCCCTGGCGGTGGGCGGTGCCCACGCAGTCCGCGCCGGTGTCGCCACCGCCGATGACGACGACGTGCTTGCCCTCGGCGGTGATCGGCGGTGCGACGAAGTCGCCCTCCTGCACCTTGTTGGAGAGCGGCAGGTACTCCATCGCCTGGTGGATGCCGTTCAGCTCGCGCCCCGGCACCGGCAGATCGCGCGCCGTGGTGGCACCGACGGCGATGACCACGGCGTCGTAGCGCTTGCGCAGCTTCGCGGCGTCGATGTCGCGGCCGATCTCCACCTCCGTACGGAACTTGGTGCCCTCCGCGCGCATCTGCTCGATACGGCGGTTGATGTGGCGCTTCTCCATCTTGAACTCGGGGATGCCGTAGCGCAGCAGGCCGCCGATGCGGTCCGCCCGCTCGTACACGGCGACCGTGTGACCGGCCCGGGTCAGCTGCTGGGCGGCGGCCAGACCGGCCGGCCCGGAGCCGATGACCGCGACGGTCTTGCCCGACAGCCGCTCCGGCGGCTGCGGGGTGACGTTACCGGCCTCCCACGCCTTGTCGATGATGGTGACCTCGACGTTCTTGATGGTCACCGCGGGCTGGTTGATGCCCAGCACGCACGCGGACTCGCACGGAGCCGGGCACAGTCGCCCGGTGAACTCCGGGAAGTTGTTGGTGGCGTGCAGCCGCTCGCTGGCCTCGGACCAGTCCTCGCGGTAGGCGTAGTCGTTCCACTCGGGGATGAGGTTCCCCAGCGGACAGCCGTTGTGGCAGAACGGGATGCCGCAGTCCATGCAGCGGCCGGCCTGCTTGCTGATGATCGGCAGCAGCGAGCCGGGCTGGTAGACCTCGTTCCAGTCCTTGACACGCTCCTCGACGGGCCGGGTCTTGGCGACCTCGCGCCCGGTGGTCAGGAAGCCCTTGGGGTCAGCCATGGGTCGCCGCCTCCATCATCTTCTCGTGGGTCTCGGACTCGGTGAGTCCGGCTCGCTCGGCGGCGTCCTTGGCGGCGAGCACGGCCTTGTAGGTGGCCGGAGTGACCTTGCTGAAGCGGGTCACCGAGGTCTCCCAGTCGGCGAGCAGCTTCTCGGCGACCGTGGAACCGGTCTCCTCCTGGTGGCGCTGCACGACGTCGTGCAGCCACTGCCGGTCGTCGGCGTCCAGCGGCCCGACGGCCGACGCCAGTTCCTTGTTGACGTTGTCGGGGTCCAGATCGATGACGTACGCGAACCCGCCCGACATACCGGCCGCGAAGTTACGGCCCGTCTCCCCGAGGACGACGGCGTTGCCGCCGGTCATGTACTCGCAGCCGTGGTCGCCCACGCCCTCCGAGACGACGGTGGCACCGGAGTTGCGCACGCAGAACCGCTCACCGACGCGGCCGCGGAGGAAGATCTCACCGCCGGTCGCGCCGTACGCGATGGTGTTGCCCGCGATGGTGGAGTACTCGGCGAGGTGGTCGGCGCCCCGGTCCGGGCGGACCACGAGCCGGCCGCCCGAAAGGCCCTTGCCGACGTAGTCGTTGGCGTCGCCCTCCAGCCGCAGGGTGACACCGTGCGGCACGAACGCGCCGAACGACTGGCCCGCGGAGCCGGTGAAGGTGATGTCGACGGTGTCGTCGGGCAGCCCCGCGCCACCGAACTTCTTCGTCACCTCGTGGCCCAGCATGGTGCCCACGGTGCGGTTGATGTTGCGGATGGCCACCTGGGCGCGGACCGGCTCCGCGGCCTCGGCGGAGTCCGCGGTCAGCGCGTCGGCGGCCAGCTTGATCAGCTCGTTGTCGAGCGCCTTCTCCAGACCGTGGTCCTGGGCGACCACCTGGTGGCGCACGGCGCCGGCCGGGAGGTCCGGCACGTGGAGCAGCGGCTCCAGGTCCAGGCCCTGGGCCTTCCAGTGGTTCACGGCCCGCTCGGTGTCGAGGAGTTCGGCGTGGCCGACGGCCTCCTCGACGCTGCGGAAGCCCAGCTCGGCGAGGAGCTCACGGACCTCCTCGGCGATGAACTGGAAGAAGTTCACCACGTACTCGGCCTTGCCGTTGAACCGCTGGCGCAGCACCGGGTTCTGGGTGGCGATACCGACCGGGCAGGTGTCCAGGTGGCAGACGCGCATCATGACGCAGCCGGAGACCACCAGCGGGGCGGTCGCGAAGCCGAACTCCTCGGCACCGAGCAGCGCGGCGATGACCACATCGCGGCCGGTCTTCAGCTGGCCGTCGGTCTGCACGACGATACGGTCGCGCAGCCCGTTGAGCAGCAGGGTCTGCTGGGTCTCGGCCAGGCCGAGCTCCCAGGGGCCGCCCGCGTGCTTCAGCGAGGTGAGCGGCGAGGCGCCCGTACCGCCGTCGTGGCCGGAGATCAGGACGACGTCCGCGTGCGCCTTGGACACACCCGCGGCGACCGTGCCGACGCCGACCTCCGACACCAGCTTGACGTGAATGCGCGCCTGGGGGTTGGCGTTCTTCAGGTCGTGGATGAGCTGGGCGAGGTCCTCGATGGAGTAGATGTCGTGGTGCGGCGGCGGGGAGATGAGGCCCACGCCGGGAGTGGAGTGCCGGGTCTTGGCCACCCACGGGTACACCTTGTGGCCGGGCAGCTGCCCGCCCTCGCCGGGCTTGGCGCCCTGCGCCATCTTGATCTGGATGTCATCGGAGTTGACCAGGTACTCGCTGGTCACACCGAAGCGGCCGGAGGCGACCTGCTTGATCGAGGAGCGGCGCGCCGGGTCGTACAGACGCTCCGGGTCCTCGCCGCCCTCACCGGTGTTGGACTTGCCGCCCAGCTGGTTCATGGCGATGGCGAGCGTCTCGTGCGCCTCCTGAGAGATGGAGCCGTACGACATGGCGCCGGTGGAGAAGCGCTTGACGATCTCACTCACCGGCTCGACCTCGTCGATGGAGATCGGCTGCCGGTCGCTCTTGAACTTGAACAGACCACGGAGCGTCATCAGCCGCTCGGCCTGCTCGTCGATGCGCTGGGTGTACTGCTTGAAGATGTCGTAGCGGCGGGCGCGCGTGGAGTGCTGGAGCCGGAAGACCGTGTCGGGGTCGAAGAGGTGCGGCTCGCCCTCGCGGCGCCACTGGTACTCGCCGCCGATCTCCAGCGTGCGGTGCGCCGGGGCGATCCCGGAGGCCGGGTACGCCTTGGCGTGCCGCTCGGCGACCTCGCGGGCGATGACGTCCAGGCCCGCGCCGCCGATCTTGGTGGCGGTGCCGTGGAAGTAGGTGTCGACGAACGACTCGTCCAGACCGACCGCCTCGAACACCTGTGCACCGCGGTAGGAGGCAACGGTGGAGATGCCCATCTTGGACATCACCTTCAGCACGCCCTTGCCCAGCGCCTTGATGAGGTTGCGGATGGCCGTCTCGGGGTCGGCGCCGGGCAGGAAGGTGCCGGCGCGGACCAGGTCCTCGACCGACTCCATCGCGAGGTACGGGTTGACGGCCGCGGCTCCGTAGCCGATGAGCAGCGCGATGTGGTGCACCTCGCGGACATCGCCGGCCTCGACCAGCAGACCCACACGGGTGCGCTGCTTGGTACGGATGAGGTGGTGGTGCACCGCGGAGGTCAGCAGCAGCGAGGGGATCGGCGCGTGCTCGGCGTCCGAGTGCCGGTCGGAGAGCACGATCAGATGGGCGCCCGCCGCGAGCGCGGAGTCGGCCTCGGCGCAGATCTCCTCGATCCGGGCGGCCAGCGCGTCGCCGCCGCCACTGACCCGGTAGAGACCGGAGAGCGTCACGGCCTTGAAGCCGGGCAGGTCGCCGTCGGCGTTGATGTGGATGAGCTTGGCCAGCTCATCGTTGTCGATCACCGGGAACGGCAGGGTGACGCTGCGGCAGGACGCGGCGTTCGGCTCCAGCAGGTTGCCCTGCGGGCCGAGCGAGGAGATCAGCGAGGTGACGAGCTCCTCGCGGATGGCGTCCAGCGGCGGGTTGGTGACCTGCGCGAACAGCTGGGTGAAGTAGTCGAAGAGCAGCCGGGGCCGCTCGGAGAGGGCGGCGATCGGCGAGTCGGTGCCCATGGAGCCGATCGGCTCGGCGCCGGCCTTGGCCATCGGCGCGAGCAGGACGCGCAGCTCCTCCTCGGTGTAGCCGAAGGTCTGCTGGCGGCGGGTGACCGAGGCGTGGGTGTGCACGATGTGCTCGCGCTCGGGCAGATCGGCGAGCTCGATCAGGCCGGACTCCAGCCAGTCGCCGTACGGCTGCTCGGCCGCGAGCTGCGCCTTGATCTCGTCGTCCTCGATGATGCGGTGCTCGGCGGTGTCGACGAGGAACATCCGGCCGGGCTGGAGGCGGCCCTTGCGGACGACCTTGGCGGGGTCGATGTCCAGGACGCCGACCTCGGAGGAGAGGACGACGAGGCCGTCGTCGGTGACCCAGTAGCGGCCGGGACGCAGACCGTTGCGGTCGAGGACCGCGCCGACCTGGATGCCGTCGGTGAAGGTGACACAGGCGGGGCCGTCCCAGGGCTCCATCATCGTGGAGTGGTACTGGTAGAACGCACGGCGGGCCGGGTCCATGGAGCCGTGGTTCTCCCACGCCTCGGGGACCATCATCAGCACCGAGTGCGGCAGGGACCGGCCGCCGAGGTGCAGGAGCTCCAGGACCTCGTCGAAGGAGGCGGAGTCGGAGGCGTCGGGGGTACAGACCGGGAAGATCCGCTCGAGGTTCTCGCTGCCGAACAGGTCACTGGCCAGCTGCGACTCCCGGGCCCGCATCCAGTTGCGGTTGCCCTGGACCGTGTTGATCTCGCCGTTGTGGGCGACGAAGCGGTACGGGTGGGCCAGCGGCCAGCTCGGGAAGGTGTTGGTGGAGAACCGCGAGTGGACGAGCGCGATGGCGGTCGCGAAGCGGCGGTCGGAGAGGTCCGGGAAGAACGGCTCCAGCTGCCCGGTGGTGAGCATGCCCTTGTAGACGACGGTCCGCGCGGACAGCGACGGGAAGTAGACCCCGGCCTCCCGCTCGGCGCGCTTGCGCAGCACGAAGGCCTTGCGGTCCAGCGCGATGCCGGTGGCGGAGCCGTCCCGGTCCGTCACGAACAGCTGGGAGAAGGCCGGCATGGTGGCGCGGGCGCCGCTGCCGAGCAGCTCGGGGGCGACGGGGACCTCGCGCCAGCCGAGGACGGTGAGGCCCTCCTCGCCGGCGATGGCCTCGATCCGGGCCGCCGCGTCCGCGCCCTCGCGCTCGTCGGCGGGCAGGAACGCGATGCCGACGGCGTAGGCGCCGGCCTCGGGGAGCTCGAAGGAGACGTTCTCGCGCAGAAATGCGTCCGGCACCTGGAGCAGGATGCCGGCACCGTCGCCGGAGTCCGGCTCGGAACCGGTGGCGCCTCGGTGCTCGAGGTTGCGCAGCACGGTCAGAGCCTGCTCCACGAGCTCGTGGCTGGCCTCGCCCGTGAGGGTGGCCACGAAACCGACGCCACAGGCGTCATGCTCGTTGCGCGGGTCGTACATCCCCTGCGGGGCAGGGCGCTCGTCCATGGGTGACCAGGCGGCGGTGCCGTCGGTCACGGACTGCATGGACAGCTGGCGCGGCGAACGCATCGGCTCTCCCGTCGTCGTCGTGGCAGTGTCAGTGCCGAGGGACGACGTTGGCCCTCTGCGCAAAATTTTCGTGCAGATTACATGATGGCCCGCTTCTCAAGAAGCGGATACCGCGTTCCACCATACGGACGCCCCGGATACTGGCGGATAAGGGGGCGTGCACGGACGGGTCGACATCCTCAGCCCCAGGGCGCAACAGGCGACACTGCCCAGAGCGCTTCCAGCTCATGCCCGCTCGTATACGGGCTGAAACCGCCGAGAAACCTGTTCCTTGAGCGGCCCCGTCGTACGGGTGCCTATCCGACCGCGGTGCCGAAGAGCGCACCGAGCCCGAAGGTGACCGCAGCGGCGGTACCGCCCAGTATCAGCTGTCGGAGGCCGCTGTACCACCAGGAGCGGGCCGTGACCCTGGCCACGATGGCTCCACAGGCGAAGAGTCCGAGCAGTGCCAGCATCACCGCAGGCCACAGGGCGGTGGCCCCCAGCAGATAGGGCAGTACGGGCAGCAGCGCGCCCAGGGCGAAGGACCCGAACGAGGATACGGCGGCGACCGTGGGCGAGGGAAGGTCCGAGGGGTCGATTCCCAGTTCCTCGCGGGCGTGGATCTCCAGCGCCTGCTCGGGGTCCTTGGACAGCTGCCGGGCGACCTCGGCGGCGAGCGTGGGCTCGACACCGCGCGAGACGTAGAGCGTGGCCAGCTCCTGCTGCTCGTCCTTGGGGTGGCTGCGCAGCTCGCGCCGCTCGACCTCCAGCTCGGCGAGGACCAGCTCGCGCTGGGAGGCGACGGAGGTGTACTCGCCCGCGGCCATCGAGAAGGCACCGGCGGCGAGACCGGCGAGACCGGTGATGACCAGGGTCTTCGAGGAGACGTCACCGCCTGCGACGCCGGTGATCAGCGCGAGGTTGGAGACCAGTCCGTCCATGGCGCCGAAGACCGCGGGGCGCAGCCAGCCACCGTTCACATCACGGTGGGTGTGGTTGTCGCGGTGGGACTCGTGCAGCGCGGCGGCGTTGTCGATGACGGACATGTGTGGTGGTGCTCCCTTCCCCTGGAGGAGCGGCCGATCGCCCTCCCCCACTGCTCGAAGGTACGCACGAATCACGGTGATCCGCTAGCAAGCAAGGCCGAACTTACCGCTCTGACCTGCGGTTTCTCCTCCACCGTCCAGAGGCCCGGCTCGTGGCCTCCTACGGCGCCGAGGCGCTCGGGAACGCCCGGCAGGCGGCGAACCGGACCGGGCGGGACGGTCCGGTCCCGGTCCCTGTCCCGGTCCCGGGAGAGCACCCGTTCCGCGGTGACGTCCCCGGGGGACACAGACGGGAGGCTCGGCGGCCGCCGCCGTGCCTCTTTCGCGGACGCCTGCGGCCGTGGGCGCGTGGTGTGCACGACACACGTCCGGTACGCGACACACATCCGGTGCACGACACACATCCGGTACGCGACACACATCCGGTACGCGACACACATCCGGTACGCGACACACATCCGGTACGCGACACACATCCGGCCGCCGCCCGCTCTCGCGGGCCGACGGCCGGATGGGTGGGTGTCGGTCAGGACTTCTTCGAGGCCTCCGGCTCGGACCCGGCTTCGGTGCCGGTCTCCTTGGAGGACGCGTTGCCGCCGCCGGAAACAATCGGCCGGTCCTCGTCGGCACCGGCAGGGGCGAGCCGGTCGGCCTCGGCGTCGCCGTCTGCGCCGGACCCGGCGAGCCGGTCCGCATCGGCACCGGCACTGGCACCGGCACCGGCATCGGCATCGGATGCAGCCTCGTCGGGCCCGCCGGACACGGCAGCGGACTTGGCCGGGGCGTTGTTCCGGGCCTCCTCGTCCGGCTCCGAGGTCGCGGCCGCCTCGCCGTCGTCACCGGACTTCTCCGCGCGAGCCGCTTCCGCCGCGGGCTCGACCACGGTCTCCCGGCCGGGACGCCGCCTCGCCGAGACGATCATGTAGGCCACCGCGGCCAGGAAGACGACGACAGAGGTCCAGACGTTGAGCCGGACGCCCAGGATGTGGTGCGCCTCGTCGATCCGCATGTACTCGATCCAGCCGCGCCCCACCGTGTACGCGGCCACATAGAGGGCGAAGGCCCGCCCATGGCCGAGCTTGAAGCGGCGGTCCGCCCACAGGACCAGGAGCGCGACGCCCACGCACCACAGCGACTCGTACAGGAAGGTCGGGTGGTAGGTACCGGCGATCTTGCCGGCGCCGGGGTTGGCGTCGATCTTCAGCGCCCAGGGCAGATCCGTCGGCTTGCCGTAGAGCTCCTGGTTGAACCAGTTGCCCCAGCGGCCGATGGCCTGGGCGAAGGCGACACCGGGGGCGACCGCATCCGCGTACGCCGGGAGCGGGATACCGCGTCGCCGGCAGCCGATCCACGCGCCCACCGCACCGAGGGCGATCGCGCCCCAGATGCCGAGACCGCCTTCCCAGATCTTGAACGCGTCGACCCAGTTCCCGTCCTCGCCGAAGTACGGCTCGTACGTGGTGATCACGTGGTAGAGACGGCCGCCGACGAGCCCGAAGGGCACCGCCCAGACGGCGATGTCGGCGACGGTCCCCGGCAGGCCGCCGCGGGCGACCCAGCGGCGGTTGCCGAGCCAGACGGCGAGGAAGACGCCGAGAATGATGCAGAACGCGTAGCCGCGCAGCGGGATCGGTCCGAGGTGGATCACGCCGGTCGACGGACTGGGAATGAATGCGAGGTCCATGGCGAGAACGACGCTACCGTGCCGGACGGGAACTACGGCAACCCGCCCGGCAACGGCTGCGTAACGGCCGTCCCTTCCGTCACTCCTGCCCCGAGGTCGACTGCCCCTTCTTCGCCGCCTCCTCGACCGCCTTCTTCAACTTCTCGGGCGTCAGCGGGTCCTGCTGGTTGCTGTAGACGTCCTTGCCGTTCAGCAGCACGGTCGGGGTCCCCTGGTGGCCGGAGCTGGTGAAGGCGCTGTTGGCCTTCTTCACCCAGCCGTCGTGGCTCCCGTCGTTCACGCACTTCCGGAAATTGTCGGTGACCAGTCCGGGCACCTTGCCCGCCAGCTCGATCAGATAGTCCTTCTTCGCGAAGGCGTCGTTCTGCTCCGGCGGCTGATTCTGGTAGAGCACATCGTGGTAGGGCTGGAACCTGCCGGCGTCCTGCGCGCACGCCGCGGCGTTCGCCGCGTTGAGCGAGCCCCTGCCGCCCACATTTCCGTCGATGATCGTGGCCAGGTGGTATTCCGTCCTCAGCTGCCCCTTGTCCTGGAGCTCATGGATGGTGTCCCGGAACCCGTTCTCGAACTGGCCGCAGGCCGGGCAGCGGAAGTCCTCGTAGACGGTCAGCTCGGACGGTGCCGTGGGCTTCCCCACCGGGATCGCGAGGCTGTCCTCGCCCTGCGCCCCCGTCGGCGCGACCACCGGCCCCTGGGAGCTCTTGCCGCCGGTCTGGCTCACCGCCACTCCGACCGCCGCGGCGATGCCCAGCACCGCCACACCGGCGGCGCCGACGATCAGTGCCCGCTTGCGCTTCTCCCGGGACTTCTCCCGCTCGCGCTCTTCCTGCAGCCGCTCGCGGGCGCTGCGCTTACCCTCTCGGTTCTTCTCACTCACACCGTTGGAACGAACCGGGGAGGCACGAGCGTGCCTCCCCGGTTCGCATTCCACCCATTTAGGCGATTCTCATAGGCGATCTCAACCGCGGCGGCGTACGCCTTCCGCCAGCTCCGCCGCGAGCGTACGGACCCCGGCCAGCCCCGTCTCCAGGTCCGGCGCGTCCAGCAGCCGCTTGACGAAGGCCGATCCGACGATCACTCCGTCGGCGAACTCGGCCACCTCCGCGGCCTGGGCCCCGTTCGACACGCCCAGCCCCACGCAGACCGGCAGCTCGGTCGTCGCCCGGGTCCGCCGCACCAGGTCCTGGGCCTGCTCGCCCACGGACTCCCGGGTGCCGGTGACACCCATCAGCGACGCCGCGTACACAAAGCCCGTACCCACCGCGGTGATCCTGGCGAGCCGATCATCACGGCTGCTGGGCGCCACCACGAAGACCGTCGCCAGGCCGTGCTGCTCCGCCGCCTTCCGCCACACCTCGGACTCCTCGACCGGCAGGTCGGGCAGGATGCAGCCCGCGCCCCCCGCCTCGGCCAGCTCGGCGGCGAAGCGCTCGGCGCCGTAGCGGTCGACGGGGTTCCAGTACGTCATGCACAGCACGGGTGCCCCCGTCGCGGCGTGCGCCTCACGCACCGTACGGAGCACATCGGCGATCCGTACGCCGCCCCGCAGGGCGATGTCGTCGGCGGTCTGGATGACCGGTCCGTCCAGCACCGGGTCGCTGTGCGGCAGCCCGACCTCCACGATGTCGCAGCCGCCCTCGATCATCGCGGTGACGGCCCGGACACCGGCGTCGACGGTCGGGAAGCCGGCCGGCAGATAGCCGACGAGCGCGGAGCGGCCCTCCTCCTTCGCCCGGGACAGCACGGATCCCAGCACGTCCATGTTTCCGGCGTTTCCGGCCTTTCCGGCCATCACTCGGTCCCCTCGGTCTCGTCGGCCTCAACCTCATCGGTCGGGTCGTACAGCCCGAAGTACCGGGCAGCGGTGTCCATGTCCTTGTCGCCGCGTCCGGAGAGGTTGACGAGCACCAGCCCCTCCGGCCCCAGCTCGCGGCCGAGCTCGAGGGCGCCGTGCAGGGCGTGCGCGCTCTCGATCGCCGGGATGATGCCCTCGGTCTCCGACAGCAGCCGCAGCGCCTGCATCGCCTGGTCGTCCGTGACCGGCCGGTACTCCGCCCGGCCCGCGTCCTTCAGATAGGAGTGCTCAGGGCCGATGCCCGGGTAGTCCAGGCCCGCCGAGATCGAGTACGGCTCGGTGATCTGCCCCTCGTCGTCCTGCAGCACGTAGGACCGCGAACCGTGCAGGATCCCCGGCTCTCCCACGCTCAGCGTCGCGGCGTGCTCGCCGGAGTCGACACCGTGCCCCGCGGCCTCCAGCCCCACCAGCCGGACACTCTCGTCCGGGATGAAGGCGTGGAAGAGACCGATGGCGTTGGAGCCACCGCCCACGCAGGCCGCCACGGCGTCCGGCAGCCGGCCGGTGCGCTCCAGGAGCTGCCGCCGCGCCTCGACGCCGATCACCCGGTGGAAGTCCCGGACCATGGCGGGGAACGGGTGCGGGCCCGCGACGGTGCCGAACAGATAGTGGGTCCGGTCGACATTCGCGACCCAGTCCCGGAACGCCTCGTTGATCGCGTCCTTCAGCGTCCGGCTGCCGGACTTCACGGCGACGACATCGGCGCCGAGCATCCGCATCCGGGCCACGTTGAGGGCCTGCCGCTGGGTGTCGATCTCGCCCATGTAGATCACACACTCGAGCCCGAACAGCGCACACGCCGTCGCCGTGGCCACACCGTGCTGCCCGGCACCGGTCTCCGCGATGACCCGGGTCTTGCCCATGCGCTTGGTGAGCAGCGCCTGCCCGAGCACGTTGTTGATCTTGTGTGAACCGGTGTGGTTCAGGTCCTCGCGCTTGAGGAAGATCCTGGCTCCCCCTGCGTGCTCGGCGAACCGCGACACCTCGGTCAGTGCGCTGGGCCGGCCGGTGTAGTGGACGAGCAGGTCCTCCAGCTCGGCCGCGAAGGCCGGGTCGGCCTTCGCCTTCTCGTACTCGGCGGCGACTTCGTCCACCGCGGCGACGAGCGCCTCGGGGATGAACTTGCCACCGAACGCGCCGAAATAGCCCTCGGCACTCGGAATGCGGCCCTCGGGGTCCGGAATGAAGAAGTCAGAAGACATCCGACGTACTCCTCAGAAGGGGCTCACGCCCCAGAAGTCTCGATATGCGAACAACGGTACGCGAAGGCAACTGCGCTCTCGCCGACCCGCGACCCCCACCGGATCACAGGCAGAACCGAAGCAGATCGCGTATGGGGCCGCCGGGCAGAACCGAGGCCGGTCGCGTCCCGGTGCCACCGGCGGGAGGGGACGGGGTCGTAGGGGTGGGGGTTCTGGAAACTTCCGTGTATTTGTGGGCCGCCAGGCCCGTAAATAGACGTTCCAGGACCCCCACCCCGGGAGGACCCGCCCCCGCACCAGGCACAGACGGAACTCATGGCCCCAGGCTCGCCGTGAACGGTCCCGGACCCAGCGGACCCCGCCCCGGCATCGACAGGAACATCGAGCCGGCGGGCGTCCCCGGCCGAGCTGCAGAAGCGGGCAGTGGCACAGGCATCGCGGGCGCGGAAACCCGCCCGGACGGGCCGGACCGGACCGGATCCCGCCCGCCCCGGCCCGTCCGGCGAGGACTAAGCCCAGAGCTGCCCGTGCAGCGCCTCCACCGCGGCCTCTGTCGACTCCGCCGTGTAGACCCCCGTCGACAGGTACTTCCAGCCGCCGTCCGCCACGACGAAGACGATGTCGGCCGACTCTCCCGCCTTGACCGCCTTGCGGCCGACGCCGATCGCCGCGTGGAGTGCCGCACCCGTCGAGACGCCCGCGAAGATGCCCTCCTGCTGGAGGAGTTCGCGCGTTCGCCGTACCGCGTCCTCCGACCCCACCGAGTACCGCGTGGTGAGGACGGACTCGTCGTAGAGCTCGGGAACGAAGCCCTCGTCCAGGTTCCGCAGCCCGTACACGAGATCGTCATAGCGCGGCTCGGCGGCGACGATCTTGATGTGCGGGACCTTCTCCCGGAGGAATCGGCCGACGCCCATGAGGGTGCCGGTGGTGCCGAGGCCCGCCACGAAGTGGGTGACGGTGGGCAGGTCCTCGAAGATCTCGGGCCCGGTGGTGGCGTAGTGCGCGCCCGCGTTGTCCGGGTTGCCGTACTGGTAGAGCATCACCCAGTCCGGATGCTCGGCGGAGAGCTCCTTGGCGACCCGTACGGCCGTGTTGGAGCCACCGGCCGCCGGGGAGGAAATGATCTCCGCGCCCCACATGGCGAGCAGCTCGCGACGCTCCGAGGAGGTGTTCTCGGGCATGACGCAGACGATGCGGTAGCCCTTGAGCCGCGCCGCCATCGCCAGCGAGATGCCCGTGTTCCCCGAGGTCGGCTCGAGGATGGTGCAGCCGGGGGTCAACCGGCCGTCCTTCTCGGCCTGTTCGATCATGTGCAGGGCAGGCCGGTCCTTGACGGAACCGGTCGGATTGCGGTCCTCCAGCTTCGCCCAGATCCGGACGTCCGCCGACGGGGACAGCCTCGGCAGGCGGACCAGCGGTGTGTTGCCGACCGCCGCCAGCGGAGAGTCGTACCGCATCAGCGCATGCCACCCGCGACAGCCGGAAGGATGGTGATGCTGTCGCCGTCGGACAGCTTGGTGGAGATGCCGTCCAGGAAGCGGACGTCCTCGTCGTTGAGGTAGACGTTCACGAAGCGGCGCAGCTCGCCTCCGTCGACCAGGCGCTCACGGACGCCGGGGTGCCGCGACTCGAGGTCGGCGAAGAGCTCCTCGATGGTGGTGCCGCTGCCCTCGACGGCCTTCTGTCCGTCGGTGTAACTGCGGAGGATGGTCGGAATGCGGACCTCGATGGCCATGGGGTGGGCTCCTGTCGGAATGAAGCGGAGGGCGCTCGGCGTCCTACGCCGGCGGCAGAGAGAGGGGTGGGCGTACGCCGCAGCCGGGTGGATCAGGCGATGCGGCAGACAGCGCGGGACGGACACATCGCGCTGGCCAGGCGGCACAGATCGACGTGCAGCCGCGCCACGAGCAGCATGCCCGGCGCCTTGTCGCTCACGTCGTGGAGAACCATGGGGTCATCGTATCGATTCCCCGTCCGAGCTCCGAGATGCAATCCCATGATCCGGACGCGGCTTTGGACACGGCCCCCCGCACAGGGACGAGCCGGGGGCAAGCAGGCGTGCTCAGCGCCGCGAAGGGCTCAGTACGCTGTGACGACCTTCACTTCTTCCTCGGTGACCTCGCCGTCCACGATCCGGAAGGAGCGGAACTCCACGGGCCCCTCCTCGGTGCCGGTCTCGGCGGTCGACACAAGGACGTAGTGGGCACCGGGCTCATTGGCGTAGGAGATATCCGTACGGGAGGGGTACGCCTCCGTGGCCGTGTGCGAGTGGTAGATCACCACCGGTTCCTCGTCCCGGTCGTCCATCTCGCGGTACAGCTTCAGCAGGTCGCTCGAGTCGAACTCGTAGAACGTGGGCGACCGGGCGGCGTTGAGCATCGGGACGAAGCGCTCGGGGCGGTCGGACCCGGCCGGGCCGGCGACCACGCCGCACGCCTCGTCGGGGTGGTCGGCGCGGGCGTGCGCGACGATCCGGTCGTACAGGTCCTGGGAGATGGTGAGCATGGCACGAGGATAAGCAGTCGGCCCCCGGAGGAGATCCGGGGGCCGACTGATGAGACATCCGGCGCTATGCGGCTGCTGCGATTACTTCGAGGTGTTGGAGGCGAGCGGGCGGTCCTCCGGCTGCGACACCGCGAGGTTCTTGTCACGCGCCTTCAGCAGCTGCCAGCCGACGGCCAGGGCGATCGCCCAGCCGGCACCGACGTACAGCGACACCCGGGCGTCCTTGTCGTACGCGATCATGCCGGTGACGAAGATCAGGAAGGCCAGCGCGACCCAGCTGAAGGTGGCACCGCCGGGCGCCGGGAAGGACGAGGCCTCGAGACGGCCCGCCTTCACCGCGCGCCGGTAGAGGATATGGCTGACGAGGATCATCATCCAGGTCCAGATGCCCGCCGCGGTCGCCACCGAGGTGACGTAGGCGAAGGCCTTCTCCGGGACGACGTAGTTGAGGACCACGCCGATGCCCATCAGAACGACGGAGACGGTGATGCCGACCGCCGGGGTCTTCCGGGAGTTGAGCTTGCCGAAGGCCTTCGGGGCCTCGCTGTTGGCGGCGAGATCGCGCAGCATACGACCGGTGGAGTACATGCCGGAGTTGCAGGACGACAGCGCCGCGGTGAGCACGACGAAGTTGACGATGCCGCCGGCGAGCGGGATGCCGATCTCGCTGAAGGCGTGGACGAAGGGGCTCTGACCTTCGGAGAACTCGGTCCACTTGACGACGGCGAGGATGACCGTCAGGGCTCCGACGTAGAAGACGATGATGCGCCAGGGCAGGGTGTTGATCGCCTTGGGGAGGGTCTTCTCCGGGTTCTCGCTCTCGCCCGCGGTGACGCCGACGAGCTCGACGGCGAGGTAGGCGAACATGACGCCCTGCAGCGTCATCAGGCTGGAGCCGATGCCCTCGGGGAAGATGCCGCCGTGGGCCCAGAGGTTGCTGGTGCTCGCGGTGTCACCGGCCTCGGAGAAGCCGAGGGTGAGCACGCCGAGTCCGATGACGATCATGCCGATGATCGCGGTGACCTTGACCATCGAGAACCAGAACTCGACCTCGCCGAAGATCTTGACCGAGATCAGGTTGACGCCGAACAGCACCACGAGGAAGACCAGGGCACTGATCCACTGCGGGATCTCGGGGAACCAGAAGTGGATATAGATGGCGGCGGCGGTGAGTTCGGCCATGCCGGTCACCACCCACATCAGCCAGTACGTCCAGCCGGTCACATAGCCGAAGAACGGGCCGAGGAACTCGCGGGCGTACTCCGCGAAGCTGCCGGACACCGGCCGGTAGAGGAGCAGCTCACCGAGTGCTCGCATGATGAAGAAGATGACGACGCCCGCGAGGGCGTACATGAGGATGATGCTGGGGCCGGCCTTGGCGATGTTCGCCCCGGCACCCATGAAGAGACCGACGCCGATGGCGCCACCAATGGCGATCATCTGGACCTGGCGACTGCCCAGTCCGCGCTCGTAGCCCTCTTCGGAAGCTCCGGGTCCTGCGGTGCCCGCCTCAGCGGTACGGTTCGCGACCTGCTCAGAGGTCATGGATGGTGCGCCTTTCTCCATTCCGACCCGGTCTCCCCGGATCGGGTTCCGATCCCCCGGCTGGAGTCCTGTGTGCCGACGGTCGGCCGGCTCAGCGCTCCCGTCGCGCCATGGGTGGCGGCGCGGACGGCAGGTCGTGAAGATTTATCACGCCGACAGCACCGGTCCGCCCGGCCGGATGTGGAACACGCCACAAGGAAAGGCGGACAAAGTTCACCGGACGGGTGAAGAGCCCTGGGATCGGTGACGCGATCGTTATGCGGATTTGAGTGTCCGTTGAGCGAACGCGCGGCAACACGTGGGAAAAGGAAAGGAGAGGCGGAGAAGGCTCAGGAAAGCAGCGTCTCGACGAGCGACTCCTGGAGTCCGCCCAGCCAGAGGTACGCCATCACCATCGGCTTGCGCGGGTCGGAGTCCGGCAGGCGGTAGAGCTCGTCGCTGTCCTCGTCCGTCACCTCGAGGCGGGCCCCTATGGCCAGCCGGAGGTCGTTGAGGGCTCCGAGCCACTGCCGCGACTCGTCCGGGCCGAGCTTGAGCACGGCACCGCCGTCACCGGCCACGGTGAGGGCGTCGAGGGAACGGATGACGGCGACGGCGTCATCACGCTTGCGGGCCCGCAGGTCGTTCTCCGTGTAGCGCCGGAACTCCGAGGAGAGGGCGCGCGCCTCGTCGTCCGGCTTCGCGTCCGGACCGCCGTACGCGTCGGGGAAGAGCCGGGCCAGCGCCGGGTCGGCGGGCGGCTCGCTGGGCCCCTCGGCGAACAGCGTGGCGAGCGGGTCCTCGCCTTCGACCGGCAGGTCGCCGGGGCCCACGAGCTCCAGCAACTGCACCGCCAGGCTACGGAGGATGGAGATCTCGACCTCGTCGAGCGCGACAGCGGCCCCTCCGCCGGGGACGGCTTCGAAGAGTCCGGACATCAGCGGTCCTGCTGGAGAGTCGCCCACAGGCCGTAGCCATGCATGGCCTGTACGTCGCGCTCCATCTCTTCGCGCGTGCCGCTGGAGACGATCGCGCGGCCTTTGTGGTGCACATCGAGCATCAGCTTGTGGGCCTTGTCCTTGGAGTAGCCGAAGTACGTCTGAAAGACATACGTCACATAGG
The DNA here is from genome assembly GCF_052245415.1 of Streptomyces sp. 8N706. Classification (NCBI taxonomy): domain Bacteria; kingdom Bacillati; phylum Actinomycetota; class Actinomycetes; order Kitasatosporales; family Streptomycetaceae; genus Streptomyces; species Streptomyces sp. 8N706. Next base: position 51,951 of record NZ_JBQQBW010000021.1, read on the forward strand.
TCATGAGGTTGACCGGATCATTGTGGACGAGAGTCACCCACGGGACATCGGGTTCGGGCACGACGTTCGGTGCCTCGCTCGACTCGGGGCGTTCGATCTCGACGGGTGCGACGCTCACGCGTCCATGCTGCCACCCGGCGTAGGGCATCGCACACATGGGCCCGCGTGGCGGCCGGTGCCGCGTGCTGCCGACCGGTCGCGCGGTTCCGCCTCGGTGCCGCATGGGGCCGCCGCCCCGCGTGCTGCCGACCGGCCCCAGAGAAATCGTCAAAGTGACGAGTAATGGGAGTAGCATCTCTGCCATGAACACAGCGGAACTGGGCCTGCCGGTGGCCGTGCCGTCGACTGCGCTCTTCACCGACCAGTACGAACTGACGATGCTGCAGGCTGCGCTGAGAGGAGGGACCGCGGACCGGCGTTCGGTCTTCGAGGTCTTCACCCGCCGCCTGCCCGAGGGCCGGCGCTACGGCGTCCTGGCGGGCACCGGCCGGGTTCTGGACGCGGTCGAGAACTTCCGCTTCGACGAGGCGGTCCTGGACTTCCTGCGCGACCGGCAGCTGATCGACGACGCGACGCTGGAGTGGCTCGCCGGGTACCGCTTCCGGGGCGACATCTGGGGCTACCCGGAGGGCGACGTCTACTTCCCCGGTTCACCACTGATGAGAGTCGAGGGGACCTTCGCCGAGGCCGTGCTGCTGGAGACGGTGATCCTCTCGATCCTCAACCACGACTCGGCGGTGGCCGCGGCGGCCTCCCGGATGTCCGTGGCCGCCGGATCGCGCCAACTGATCGAGATGGGCGCCCGCCGCACTCATGAGCTGGCCGCGGTCGCCGCCAGCCGCGCGGCGTACCTCGGCGGATTCCACTCCACCTCCGACCTCGCCGCAGGCTTCCGCTACGGCATCCCGACGGTCGGCACCAGCGCCCACGCCTTCACCCTGCTGCACGACAGCGAGCGGGACGCCTTCACGGTCCAGATCGCCTCGCTGGGGCGCGGCACCACGCTGCTGGTCGACACCTACGACGTGGCCGAGGCCGTACGCATGGCCGTGGAGCTCGCCGGGCCGGAGCTCGGGGCCGTACGGATCGACTCGGGCGATCTGCTGCTGGTGGCCCACCGGGTGCGCCAGCAGCTGGACGACCTGGGCGCCAAGGACACCAAGATCGTGGTGACCAGCGATCTCGACGAGTACGCGATCGCCTCGCTCGCCGTGGCGCCGGTGAACGCCTACGGGGTCGGCACCCAGCTGGTGACCGGCAGCGGCCACCCGACCTGCTCCATGGTCTACAAGCTGGTCGCCCGCGCGGAGTCCACGGCGCCGGAGGCCCCGCTGGTCCCGGTGGCCAAGAAGTCGCTGGGCGGAAAGACCTCGATCGGCGGCCGCAAGTGGGCCGCCCGGCGCCTGGACGCGGACGGCGTGGCCGAGGCGGAGGTCATCGGCACCGGGGAGATCCCGCCGGAGCTGGCCGACCAGCAGCTGTTGGTGGAACTCGTCCGGGAGGGCCGGGTCCTCGCCCGCGAGTCCCTGGACACGGTCCGCGAGCGGCACGCCGAGGCACGGGCCTCACTGCCGCTGTCCGCGATGCAACTGTCGCGGGGCGAGCCGGTGCTCCCGACGGAGTACGTATGACGGGCCCGCCGCCGCGCGTCTCCCCCGGGCCGGCCCCGCACCCGGCCGCCCGGCGCCCGGCCCGCGCCCGGACGGCGAGGTGCGGGCCCACCGGCGGGTGGGGTCGCCCGTCACGCCTGCCGCTCCCCGTCGGCAGGCCGGCCGAGGTCCGGTTGCCGACGGGGGCTCCACGGGAGGCCCGGGGCGCACGCCCTAGCAGGCGGAGGCCCTCTCCCACAAGGGCCGCCAAGTCTCTACTCTCGGGAATCGGGGCAGTCCGGACCTTCCGCGGCGGCCCGATACCCGGCCCCGCGAGGGGCCCGTCCGCCCCGCCGTTCACCAGCCGAAGGGCACGCGCCATGCACCGGGCACTCATCGTCGTCGACGTTCAGAACGACTTCTGTGAAGGCGGCAGCCTCGCGGTGACGGGCGGCGCCGACGTCGCCGCCGCGATCACCGACCTGGTCGGGGAGTCCACAGCCGGATACCGCCATATCGTCGCGTCACGCGACTTCCACATCGCACCGGGCGACCACTTCTCCGAGCAGCCGGACTACGTGCGCTCCTGGCCGGTGCACTGCCTCGCGGGCACCGAGGGCAGCGGGTTCCATCCCAACTTCGCGCCCGCCGTCGCCTCGGGGGCCGTCGACGCGGTCTTCGACAAGGGGGCCTACACGTCGGCGTACAGCGGCTTCGAGGGCACCGACGAGAACGGCACCTCGCTCGCCGACTGGCTGCGGGCCCGCCGGGTCAGCGAGGTGGACGTGGTCGGCCTCGCGACCGACCACTGCGTACGGGTCACCAGCCTGGACGCCGTCCGCGAGGGCTTTGTCACGGGTGTCCTGCTCGACCTGACCGCGGGCGTCTCGGAACACACCACGGAGCGGGCTCTCGCCGAGATGCGGGAGGCGGGCGTGGAGCTCACCGGAAAACCCATCGTCTGAGCGCGGGTCCACCCCGAGGGCACCATCCCGCGGGCCCGCCCTCGGGATGGACCCACGGAAACGCCACGCCCGCCCTCACCCCGCTGCACGATCGCCCGGTCGGCAGGGCCCCGCCGACCGCTCTCCGGGCGACAGCGGGTCCGCCCGGGCACGGCCCGTGGTCCGGTTCCGGGAGTCCGGGGCTGCGGGGCAGGGCCGCCTCGCCGCCCTGCTACGGCGTCGTGGTGGAGCGCTCCGCCGGGAGGCCCGGCCAGGTCGGTCCGGCCTCGGGGGCCTTGGCCTGGGCCGGGGGCCGCAGGAGCGCGCGGATGGGGTGCCAGGACTCCGTGTCGTCGTGCGGCGCGGCCCGCCAGACCAGCCCATCGGGGTGGTGCAGCACGGCTGTGACCTCGTCCGGAGTGGGCGGCTCGGTGTTGCCCCGCAGGTAGACCGCGCGCAGCCCCAGGTTGCGCAGCCGCGTCAGTGCCCGCGCCCGGTTCACGGCGTGCACGAGCACCCGGACCCGTACGGCCTCACCGCAGGCACCCTCGCCGCGGGGGCGGGGCAGGGACAGCGCGACGACCACACTACCCCCCGGTAGCTTGATGAATCCTCCACCTGGCATGCCTTCAGAAACTCCCCCGTGAGACGTGGCGTCAATAAGAACTGTGCCAGAGCATCTAAACGCGAATCGGCCGCCGCCCGCTAGTGGGCGACGGCCGATGCCGCTCTGACCTGGCTTTATAACGATTACTTCGTCGAGGGTCCGACCTTCACCGTCATCGTCGACCCGTTCCGGGCCTCCTTGACGATCTTGATACGGGTGTTGGTGTCAGGAACGACCACCCCCGCCGTCGGGTTCGACCGGAACCAGTAGGTTCCCTTCCGGTCATCGAAGACGGAGACGCCCTTCTTCGACTTGATCTTGGTGGCCTTGCCCTCCTTGTGGAGCGTGATGCCGTCCGTGCCGTAGCGGCTGAAGGGCGAGTCGTACGCCTGGATGCGGTTGCGCACCAGCGTGCCGTCCGCCCACTTCTCCGGCTCGGCGTGAGCGTCCACCGGAAGGATCAGACCCTTGCCCGGGTGGACGCTGACGTTGTTGTCCGACTGGGAGGTGTCCCACAGCCACACCATCAGACCGTTCTGGTACGGGTAGTGCTCCACCCAGTTCGGGCGGGCCGTGGCCCAACCGAAGTTGTACGGACCGACCTTGAGGGTCTTGTCGTACGACACGTACTGACGGTTCTCCGCGATGTAGTACTGCGGGTACTGCTGGGTGAAGGACTCGCCGATGCGCGAGAAGCCCTTCGCCGTCCAGCCGTTGTCGTCACCCTCGGCGCCGTCCGTGAACAGCGCCGCGCCGTCGGCCACGACGCTGACCGCATCCGCCGCGAAGCCCTTCTGCGCCGCGCCGCCGTCCGTCCGGTAGCGGAACCGGATGTCGATCTTCTTGCCCGCATAGGCGTCCAGCGGGTAGACGAGGCTCTTGTACGCGCCGGAGGTCCCGGTCAGCGCCGGCTTGTCACCGCCGTCGCGCGGGATGGCCCTGCCGTCCGCCGTGCCGTCCACCGGCGTCCAGTCGGCGCCGCCGTCCGTCGACACCTCGGCGTAGAGGTAGTCGTAGTCCTCCTCGATGTCCCACCAGCCCTTGAGCTCCAGGGAGGCCTTGGACTTGCCCGTGAGGTCCACGGAACGGGTCAGGGTGTTCTTCAGGTCGTTGCCCATGTCGCTCCACCACTGCTTCGAGCCCTCGGCGGGCTTGACCACGGTGGTGGTCTCGGGCTTGGCGGGCAGCTCGACGACGAGCGCCTGCTTGTCACGCGTGTTGTACTCGGCGACGCCCAGCTTGTGCGTGGACGCGGTGGCGGCCTTGGCCTTGCCGTAGTTGAGCCAGCCGAGCTGCAGCTTGTCCCAGGCCGTGAAGTCGCCGGGCAGATCGCCGATCTCGTTCCTGCCGGTGCCCAGCCAGGAGCCGTTGGACATCAGTGACCAGAAGGCCACGGACGACTCGCCCTTGCCGGTGGTGTCGTAGTGGTCCGGCAGCCCCAGGTCGTGGCCGTACTCGTGGGCGAAGACGCCGAGGCCGCCGTTCTCCGGCTGCATGGTGTAGTCGCCGACCCAGATGCCGGTGTCACCGATCTGCGTGCCGCCGGACTTGTTGCTGCCCGGACCGGTCCTGCCCGCGTCGGTGCCGTACGCGTACCAGCGGTGCGCCCACAGCGCGGTCTCGCCCTGGACCCCGCCGCCCGCCGACTCGTCCTCGCCGGCGTGGACGATCTGGAAGTGGTCGATATAGCCGTCGGACTCGTTGAAGTCGCCGTCGCCGTCGAAGTCGTAGCGGTCCCAGAGGTCGTACTCGGCCAGCTGCGCCTTGATCTGCGCGGGGGTCTTCCCGGCGGCCTTCTGGTCGGCGGCCCACTGGTTGACTCCGTCGCGCACCGCGTCCCAGACGTTGGCGCAGTTGGTCTCACCGCAGTAGTTGGAACCGTACCGGGCCTCGTTCCACTCGACCTTCACCCAGTCGGCGACCTCGCCGTCGACCGAATAGCGGCCCGAGGACTGCTTCTCGTAGAACTTCTTCAGCGACTCCTTCTTCTTGCCCTTCGAGAAGTAGAGGTCCTGGAAGTGCCGCCGGTTGTAGTCCTTGCGCCAGGCCGTGCTGTTGTCCTCCGCACGGTCCGGCTCGGCTATCCGGTTGTGCAGCGGCCCGGGCTCGCCGCCGTACTTCTTCACGGGCGGCTCCGGCCCGTCCGGGCCGTCCGGGTCGTACGTCGTGGTGTTGTCGACCTTGTCGCCGAACTCCACCAGGACGGTGAAGATCTTGTCGGTCTTCTCGCGGGCCAGCTCGACGTACTTGCCCCTGCCGAGCTTGACCACCCGCGAGGCGCCGCGCTTCTCCGCCTTCGCGTCTCCGGCCAGTACCTGCTGGAGCGCTTCCTCGCGCTGTGCTTGCCGACTCCTGCTGAACGGGCCTTCCAGGTCGTGTTCGACCTGGCCTTTCGCCGGCGCCGGGTCATGGCGCTCGACTCCGGCGGTCGGCCGGTCACCTGCCTGCCCGTCCTCGGCCTGCGCGGCACCGGCCGACAAGGCGGCCGCTCCGATCGCTGCGACCGCGGTTACCAGGGCGGCGGATCTGATGGTCCTCCGATGGCTGCTCACGTGGGCGCTGCCCTCCCGAGTGTTTCCCCCAAAAACGCTTCTTCTGGGGGGCATTGGACCGGAGCGACGACAGAAAAGACAGATCTTGACTTGGACACGCCACGCCCGTACGGTGAGCGGTTTGCACCTTCCGGAAATCGGACAGATATCCGGAAGATGAACGGACGGGTGGCCGCTCGGCCTCTCCGGACCCGTGCGATTCCGCCTGGTTGGCCGACGGGACGACCAGGCGCGTCCGTCTCGCCAGTCGGAATCCGGAATGACTCCGTGCGCCCCCTGTGCACCGGCACCGTGTGTTAGGTCACGCTTACCACCAGATCCGCTCGGGCAGACAGGACCTAGAGTCATGTGACGGGCGCGTACCCCGCGTTCTCCCGGTCCCCGGTGAACCGCGGCCCCGGGACGGTGACTCCACAGCCCGACAATGCCCCGAGGACGGAACTCGCGATGCCGCGTCCGACTGCCGCACAGCTCGCCTACGGTTCGGCCACCGTCATCTTCTCGACCCTGGCCATGCTGCTGCTCTCCCAGACTCGTTCGGGCGCCGGGGTGATGGTCATCGCCGTCGCTGGGCTCGTCCTCGGGCTCCTCGTGGCCATGACGGTCACGACGCCGCGTCCGGCGGCCCGTACCGCTCGTCCGGCGCGGGCGCCCCGTACCGCGGCTGCCGCCCGGCCCGTACGGTCGGCCGCCCCCGAGCGGCACAACACCCTGCCCCGTCCGAGGGCCCACACGGACTCCCGGCCCCGCGTCGGAGAGCACTCGCTCCGCCGCTGAAGAAACGCGCTGACGCTCCCCGGCCCGTCCGGCCGGCCGTTCCTCACTCCACGGCCACCACCACGGTCTTCGCTGCCTTGTCGTGCAGACATTGCTGGTACGGCTTGTCCCAGGTGCAGTTGAGCACGTTGATCAGCCAGAAGACGAAGCCGCAGCAGGGGACGAACAGGGGCAGTGTGTAGACCGCCGCGCGGATCCAGCCGACCGAGCCGGCCGGTACGCCGCCGTTCTCCAGCAGGGCGACGCGGACCCTCATGAGCTTCTTCCCCACGGTCTGCCCGGAGTTGCTCAGCATCAGGCCCTCGTAGATGAAGTACACCAGCATGACGGTGCCCTGGACGGTGGCGGACCTGCCGCTGTCATCGGGGTCCCAGGGGTCGTAGTAGCCGACGATCAGGACCATGATCACGCTGACCGGGACACCGATGAGGATTCCGTCGATGATCCGGGCGAGAAGGCGCCTGCCGCGGTTGGCGAGCGGGGGCATACCGGCGAGGGGGTCGGCCTGGCCGTAGCCGCCGTACGGCGCACCGCCGTACGGACCGCCGGGGGCCCCGTCGTAGGGACCGCCCGGACCGCCGGGACCTCCGCCGTACGGGCCGCCGCCGCCCGGCGGGGGCGGCGGCGGGGTGTCGTACGGCGAGCCGCCACCGGTGCCACCGTCCGTGGGCGGCGTCGGCGGCCGCTTCCGGAACGGGTCGTTGTCGTCCGGCCCGCCGGACTCCGGTGACGGCTGATCGCTGCTCATGTCCCCCAGTCGAACCCCGCGGTGGGGGCTGCGCAGCCCGGCACGAGCCGTTCGGGGGACCGGCGGGCTCAGCCCCCTCCGCCGGTTCCCGCCACGAAGGTGTGCGCCACCTTGTCGTGCCAGCACTGGCGCCAGGGGCGGTCGAACAGGCACCAGAGCACGTTGACGATGCCGACGACCAGGACGCCGAGCAGGCTGTAGAGCAGCCAGCGGCGCAGTGCCGCGCCGAAGGACGGGGCGTCATGGGACTCGATGTCCACGACCTTCACCCCACAGAGCCGCTTGCCGAGCGTCCGGCCCCACTTGGCCTGGGGGAGGACCTCCAGCAGCACACCCGCGAGCAGCAGGACGCCGAGGACGATGCCGAGGTGGCCGGCCGTGGTGCCGTCGAGGAGCCAGACGGTCACGGTCTCCCCGGTCAGCTTCGCCTGCTCGACCTTGTCGTTGATGTGGGCGACGGCCTGGGTGCCGAGCGGTACGGCGGCGGCCGCGACCGCGGCGCCGAGCAGGACCGTGTCGATCAGCCTGGCCGCGAGGCGGCGGCCGAGCGAGGCGGGGCGGGCGGACGCCTGGGCCTGAGCGGCTTGCAGGAAGGGGTCGTTGACCGGTGGCCGCCAGGGGATGACGCCCTCGGGGCCGGACGGACCCTGCGCCGGGCCGGCGGACGGGCCCGCTGCCTGGGGGCCCGTGGGCTGGTGCGCCTGCTGGGCCCAGGACGGCTGCCCGCCGCCGGGCCCCTGAGTGAGGCGCGGCTGTACCGGAGCGGGTTCGGGTGCCGGAGCGGGTGCCGGAGCCGGGGCAGGTGCCGGAGCCGGGGCAGGTGCCGGGGACTGCGGCCGGGAGGAGTGTGCGGCGGCCGGGCCGGGCTGTGGCGGAATGGCGTCGATCCGCCCCTTCGGCGGTTTCTGTGCCGGTCCCGGCCGTGCCACACGGATGGCCATGGTGCCGTCACCGTCGCGGCCCGCATCGGCGGAGGCCGCGTCTCCCCCGCGATGGGCCCGGATGGTCATCGTGCTGTCCCGGGGCGCTCGCCCGCCGGGGGCCTGTCCGCCGCGGCTGCCGAAGTCCGCGTCCGCCGCCGGGCCGCCGTCCTCCGCACCTCCCCGGCCTGCCCCTTCGCCGGAGGTGTCACGGGAGGCACCGGCGCCGGCCGTATCGTCCGGGCCGGATGCCCCTGATCGGTGGGCCGCCGGCGTCCGCCCGCTGTCGGACGCCGGAACGCCGGCGCCGGAGGCCGCGGAACCACTCGCGCCTTCCGCTCCGGAGGGGGCGGAGACACTGCGCGGGCCGTCGGCGCCGCTTCCGGCACCGGACGGCTCATTCGCCTGCGGGTCGGCAGAGCCCGGTCCCCGCGAAGTACCCGGAGCCGTCTGCTCCGCGGCGGCGTCGGCGGTCCCCGGCACGTCCGTGCCCCAGGAGATACGGCGGTCCTGGCCGCCGCCGAAACCGGACTGGTGGGAGGCGTCCGCGTGCCAGGCGGACGCGGGCTCGGGGCTGGAGCCGTGGAGGCGCTGGGGGTCGTTCCAGTCGAGACCCTCGGAACGGACGTCCATCTCGCCGCGCGGGCGCAGCTCCGGCAGCGACCCGCCGTCCCCCGACGCGGACGGCGCCGAGCCCTCGTAGAGGAACACCGGACCGGTCTCCTCGGCCGGGGCTACAGCCTGCGCGGGATCGCCGGGGGCGGAGGTGGTGGCAGCGGCGGGCGCCGACGTGGAGGGGGTTGAAGCGGCGGATGCGGTTCCGGGCGGCGCACCCGGCATGTCCTCACCGTCCTGCGGTGCCGGCCGACTTGTGCCCGGCACCCACGAGGCCCCGTTCCAGTACCGGATGTAGCCGGGGATGGACGGGTCGGGGTAATACCCGGGGCTGGGGCTGCCGTCGGCGGATCCTGAGGTTGGCGCGCTCATTGACCGTCCCGTCGTGTCTGCTCGGCGTGCTGTGCGGTGGGGCATGAGCAGTGTGCCGCACACGCGCGGTGTGGGTGTACCTCGCTCCACCACCGCCCATGGGTGCGCGCGGGGACCGGAGCGCAGTGTCCACACATATCAGACCCCGCCGATCCGCCGCTCGGATCCCTCTGTACCCGCCTCTCCGTCCGCCCGGCCCGGGACCATGCGGGGGCATGCCCGCGGAGCCGCGTTGACGAGACCGCCCGGGCCAACGCCCCCTCGGACGTACGGAAATCCTCGCCGGTGCGGGACCGGTCCGTGCGTTCGGGCCACCTGAGGGCTGCTGTCGGAGGAGAATCGATGAGTTTTCGCGAAGTCGCGTAAGGAAACGCGAGGTGCCGTGTCTCACCGTGTGCGGGCCTGTCGCGAGGCCGCCGCACAAGGAAAGGACGACGTCATGCACACCGTGGTGGAACGAGAGCTGGAGTTCGACCTGGTCCTGTCACCGGAGCGCAGCATTTCCGTGCCGGCCCGCCTGACGTACCGGACGGACGATCCGTACGCCGTGCGCATCACCTTCCACATCGGTTCGGACTCCCCGGTCACCTGGGCGTTCGCGCGTGATCTGCTGGTCGAGGGGGTGTTCCGGCTGTCGGGGCACGGGGACGTCCGGATCTGGCCGGCGAAGGTCGACGGGCGCAGTGTCATCTGCCTCGTCCTGTCCTCCCCCGACGGCGACGCGATGCTGGAGGCTCCGGCGGCGGCGGTCTCGGCGTGGCTGGAGCGGACGATGCGGCTGGTTCCGCCGGAGGCGGAGCAGGAGCGGCTGGCCATCGATGACGCGTTGAACGCGTTACTGGCCCCGGCGGTGACCGATGACGCGCGGCTGCGTGACGCCCCCGCCTCCGACGACACGCCGGAGCCGGGCCCGGGGCCGGGGGCCTGAACTCCGTCCGGCGCCTCGCAGCGGACGGCGGGCGCGAGGTCACCCGCTCCAGCGTTCCGAGTTCTCTCGGCTTGCCCTTTCCGGCGGGGGTTGGGCAGGCACTCGTCCGGCCGCCGGCCGCGGGCCCCGTCAGAAGAGTTTGCCGGGGTTGAGCAGTCCGAGCGGATCGAAGGTCTGCTTGATGCCACGCTGGAGCTCCAGGCCGACCGGTCCCAGCTCCCGGGCCAGCCATTCCTTCTTCAGTACGCCCACGCCGTGCTCGCCGGTGATGGTGCCGCCGAGTCGGAGGCCGAGCCCCATGATCTCGTCGAAGGACTCACGGGCGCGCCGCGACTCGTCGGGGTCGGCGGCGTCGAAGCAGACGGTGGGGTGGGTGTTGCCGTCCCCGGCATGGGCGCAGACGCCGATCGCCAGGTCGTACTTCTCGCCGATCGCGGCGGTGCCCTCGAGCATCTCCGCGAGCCGGGAGCGGGGCACGCAGACGTCGTCGATCATGGTCGCGGTGCTGACCTGCTCCAGGGCCGTGATGGCCAGACGCCGTGCCTGGAGGAGCATCTCGGACTCGGCCGTGTCCTCGGCAGGTACGACCTCGGTGGCCCCGGCCGCCTCGCACAGCGCTCCGACGGCCGCCAGGTCGGCGGACGGATCGGGGGTGTCGAAGGCGGCCAGCAGCAGTGCTTCGGTGGACTCCGGCAGCCCCATGGCGGCCATCTTGTTGACGGCGCGGAGGGTCGTGCGGTCCATGAGTTCGAGGAGGGACGGGGCGTGGCCGCGGGCCATGATCTCGCAGACGGCGTCGCAGGCGGCGGCAGCGGAGGGGAACTCGGCGGCGAGGACGAGCTGCGGGGGCGGTGAGGGCTTCAGCGCCAGCACGGCCCGTACGACGATGCCGAGGCTGCCCTCGGAGCCGACGAAGAGCCGGGTCAGGTCGTAGCCCGCGACGCCCTTGGCGGTGCGGCGGCCGGTGGTCAGCAGCCGGCCGTCGGCCAGAACGACGTCGAGGCCGAGCACATACTCGGCGGTGACGCCGTACTTCACACAGCACAGGCCGCCGGAGGCGGTGCCGATGTTGCCGCCGATCGTGCACTGCTCCCAACTGCTGGGGTCCGGCGGGTAGGAGAGCCCCTGTTCGGCGACGGCGCGGGAGAGTACGGCGTTGACGACGCCCGGCTCGACGACGGCGATCCGGTCGACAGGGCTGATCTCCAGGATGCGGTCCATCTTGACCAGGGAGAGCACGATGCAGCCGTCGGAGGCGTTGGCCGCGCCCGACAGCCCGGTGCGGGCGCCCTGGGGGACGACCGGCACCCGCAGGGCGGTGGCGGTGCGCATCACATGCTGGACCTGCTCGACGGTGCGGGGCAGGACGACGACGCCGGGGGCGCCCGCGTCGCAGAAGCTCGCCATGTCGTTGGCGTAGGCGGCCGTGACATCGGGGTCGGTCAGTACGGCGTCGGCGGGGAGGCCGTCGTGGAGCAGATCGATCAGCTGGTCCATGCGTCCACCCTCGCATTCGTGCGCCCGCCTGGGAAGCTCCGCGGAGGCGACACGGTGTCAGGCGCCCGTTGGGCGGGCCGTGGCCTCGCACCACGCGGGGCCCGGACACATCGCATGTGCGGAGCGTACGCGCGGCCGGGCGTAGGAGCAGGGCGGCCGCGCCTGTGCGGGCCCCCGGCGAGCCGGACGTACGAGCAGGCCGGGCCGCGCCTGTGCGGGCCCCCGGCGAGCCGGACGTACGAGCAGGCCGGGCCGCGCCTGTGCGGGCCCCCACGGCCCCACGGGTCAGGTGCCGTGGAGCCGCGGGCCACCCCAGCGGTGGCCGGGGGCGTGAGGGACCCTCAGGACGCCGACGGCGGAGCCGGAGACGTCACAGGTTGCCGCGCCGCTCCTGCTCGCGCTCGATCGCCTCGAACAGCGCCTTGAAGTTGCCCTTGCCGAAACCCATCGAACCGTGTCGTTCGATCATCTCGAAGAAGACGGTGGGGCGGTCCTGGACCGGCTTGGTGAAGATCTGCAGCAGATAGCCGTCCTCGTCACGATCGGCGAGGATCTTCAGCTCGCGCAGCGTCTCGATGGGGACGCGGGTGTCGCCGACCCACTCACCCAGGGTGTCGTAGTACGAGTCGGGGGTCTCGAGGAACCGCACACCGGCCGCGCGCATGGCCCGTACGGTCGCGACGATGTCGTTGGTGGCCAGCGCGATGTGCTGGACGCCCGGGCCGCCGTAGAACTCCAGATACTCGTCGATCTGCGACTTCTTCTTGCCGATGGCCGGCTCGTTCAGCGGGAACTTCACCTTGCGGGTGCCGTCCGCCACGACCTTCGACATGAGGGCGGAGTACTCGGTGGCGATGTCGTCGCCCACGAACTCCTTCATATTGGTGAAGCCCATGACGTTGTTGTAGAAGGCGACCCACTCGTTCATCCTGCCGAGCTCGACATTGCCCACGCAGTGGTCGATGGCCTGGAAACGGCGGGGCCCAGGCTCCACGACCGGCTCGGCGGCCTCGTAGCCGGGGAGATAGGGGCCCTCGTATCCCGTGCGCTCCACGAGCGTGTGCCGGGTCTGCCCGTAGGTCGCGATGGCGGCCAGGACGACCGTGCCGTACGCGTCCTCTGCCTCATGCGGCTCCTCCAGGCCGGTGGCACCGTGCTCGACGGCGTACGCGTACGCGGCGCGTGCGTCCGGCACCTCGATGGCCAGGTCGATCACACCGTCGCCGTGCTCCGCCACATGGTCGGCGATGAACCGCCCGTAGTCGGTCGCGGGCTTGATGACGGAGGTGAGGACGAAGCGCGCGCCCCCGGACTCCAGGACGTAACTGGCGGTCTCCCGGCTGCCGTTCTCCGGTCCGGAGTAGGCGACGCACCGCATACCGAAAGCCGTGGAGTAGTAGTGCGCGGCCTGCTTGGCGTTGCCGACCGCGAAGACGACCGCGTCCATGCCCTTCACCGGGAAGGGGTCGGCCTGCCGTACGCCCTCTCCGGTCGATCCGGCGGGGCGGTGATCGATGGTCTCAGTCATATCCGCAGGCTCCCTCCGAACCACAAGGTGCGCAATAGTTGGCCGATTCGCTGCACACTATGCAGAGCAGTCCGGCGGAAGAGTCGGTCGTTCTGTACAGTATGACCACCGGAACGCGATCAGGAGACAGACCATGGGGATCGACGAGCTGGACGGGCGGCTGATCGAACTGCTCGCCCAGGAGCCGCGCATCGGCGTCCTGGAGGCGTCCCGGCGGCTCGGGGTCGCCCGGGGCACCGTGCAGGCCCGGTTGGACCGGCTTCAGGCCAATGGGGTGATCCGCGGCTTCGGTCCGGAGGTGGACCCGGCGGCGCTGGGCTATCCGGTGACCGCCTTCGCGACGTTGGAGATCAAACAGGGCCAAGGCGCGGACGTACGGACCCATTTGGCGACCGTGCCGGAGGTCCTGGAGCTGCACACCACGACCGGTCACGGCGACATGCTGTGCCGCCTGGTGGCCCGCTCCAACGCCGATCTCCAACGTGTGATCGACCGGGTCGTGGGTTTTGATGGCATCGTGCGGGCCTCGACGGCGATCGTCATGGAGAATCCCGTGCCGCACCGGATCATTCCGCTGGTGCGCCAGGCGTCGGAGGACCGCGGCTGAGCCGAGCGGGACGGGGGACCCCGTGGTGAGCTTCCGGGAGCACCTCGGTCATCGCCACGAGCAGCTGCTGGTGGACGCCTGCCGGCACGCCGGCGCCGTCTTCCCGTGCAGGGTCCTCGCGACCGTGCACGGGTGCCCGGCAGGTCAGCAGCTGGGGACCCGGCCACCGGAGTCGAGGGCCTGGAGGGCGTCGACCGCCCCACCCAGCGTCGTGACGGGAATCAGCCGCAGCCCCTTCGGCAGCTCGGCGCGGGCCTCGCCGCACTCGTCCTTCGGGACCAGGAAGACGGTGGCCCCGTCCCGCCTGGCGGCCTGCGTCTTCAGCGGGACACCGCCGACCGCGCCCACCGTGCCGTCGGTGGTGATGGTGCCGGTGCCCGCGATCGTACGGCCGCCCGTGAGGTCACCGCCGCGGCCGCCCCCGTCCAGCTTGTCGACGATGCCCAGCGAGAACATCAGCCCGGCGCTCGGCCCGCCGACGTCCGCGAGCCGGAGCGTGACGCGTACGTCGTCGGGGGACTCGCGGAGATGGCGCAGCGCGGCATCGGTGGCCGCGCCCTGGGACTTCCGCATCTCCTGGGCGTTGTGCCGCTCGACCTCCTCGGTGGTGTCGCCCACCGGGTAGACGGATTCGCGCGGCAGCACGGAACGGTCGGCTGCGAACCAGCCGTCGATGACATCTCCGAGGCCGACCTCCGCATCCGGCCCGGTCGCGGCGATCGTCGTCATCCGGAGCTGTCCGGTGGTCTCACGGACCTCGGCGCCCGAGATGGTGATCACCGGCTTGCCCTGGTTGGAGCCGAGCACATCCGCGGTCATGCCCGGCTGCGCGATGGAGAAGGGCAGCGGGGCGAACGCGGCCACGGCGAGCAGTGCGACCACGGGGGCGGCGCAGACAGCGAGGATCCGGGAGCGGGGGGAGACGGCTGGCATGGGAGTGAATCTAGTTCACGGTCGGCGCCGTCGCCTCCGCGCCCGTCCCGGGCCGCGTCCCGTCGGCCCGGACACTCCCCGCTGGGCCGGGCGCGCACCGCCGGCTCCCGTCACCCGGGCCGTCGCCCCGTCCCTCAGGGCCGGCCCGCGTACCCGGCCGCGCCCCTCTCACCCGGGCCCCCGCCCCGTCGCTCAGGGGCTCAGCGGAGCGCGTCCGAGACCTCCTGCGCCGCCTCCACGACCCTGGGGCCGACCCGCTCGGGCACGGAGTCGGAGAGCATGACCACACCCACGCTCCCCTCCACGCCCGTCACCCCGAGCAGCGGGGCGGCCGCGCCGCTCGCGCCCGCCTCCAGTTCGCCGTGGGTGAGCAGGAAACCGGGGTCGCCGCCCGGGTCCCGCCGGGCCGCCAGTATCGCGCGGCCCGCGGCGCCGCGGTCCAGGGCGTGCCGGAATCCGGCCCGGTAGGCCACGTGGTAGTCGGTCCAGGTCGGCTCGACCACGGCGACGGCCAGGGCCTCGGTCCCGTCCACCAGCGTCAGGTGGGCGGTGGCTCCGATGTCCTCCGCCAGGGAGCGCAGCGCCGGCAGGGCGGCCTCCCGTACGAGCGGGTGTACCTGGCGGCCCAGCCGCAGCACCCCGAGCCCGACGCGCGCCCGGCCGCCGATGTCACGGCGTACGAGGGCGTGTTGTTCCAGGGTGGCCAGCAGTCGGTAGACCACTGTCCGGTTGACGCCGAGCTTGTTGGACAGCTCGGTCACGGTCAGGCCGTGGTCGGTGTCGGCCAGCAGCTTGAGAACCCTCAGGCCCCGGTCGAGCGTTTGAGACGTCTCCGCGGTCACGACGCCCTCTCTCGTCTGAGTGACGGCGGCATCTCGCGATGGTGGCTCTGCCGGTCCCAGCGGCAGCGCACGGAGAGGCCGCCGGTCGCATGGCACCGGCTGCGCTCCGCGGCGGCGCTGCCACGGGGCGTGCGGGGTACCGGAAACCTAGCGAGCTGTCCCGCTCAGCGAAAGACATAGTCCAGAATCCGGGCAGCGCACAGCCGGTTTATCCGCATTGCGGACCGTGATACGGGCATGCGCCACCCCGAGAACCCCCGAATCGCCCCGTACCCGCCCGCACCGTCCACCGCCCGGGGCGGCGCCACCGCCCCCGTTCGGGCACCGGGGGCCGGGAAATGCCTCGGCACCCGGGCCGCCGGGCGCCCCGCCTCCCGACGGCCCGGACGACGCCTCCCGCGGCACCATGAGCACACGCCCGGAGCGCCCCCGGGGCGCAGTCGGTAGTCAGTCGGACCGCGGTGTCACCGCATACGGGTGGCCCACTCCCGGACCTTCTTGATCCGCTCCCGGAGCTGCCCCGCCGTCGCCTCGGCGCTCGGCGGCCCGCCGCACACCCGGCGCAGCTCGGTGTGGATCACCCCGTGCGGCTTGCCGCTCTGATGGACATACGCGCCCACCAGGCCGTTCAACTGCTTGCGCAGCTCCAGCATCTCCTTGTGGCTGACGACCGGCCGCCGCTCCGCCGGGAGTTCGAGCAGGTCGGCCTCCTCGTCCGGCTTCTTCCGGCTGTGCGCGATCTGCCGGGCCTGACGGCGCTGGAGCAGCATCTGCACCTGGTCGGGCTCGAGGAGACCGGGAATGCCCAGATAGTCCTGTTCCTCCTCGCTGCCCGGGTGCGCCTGCATCCCGAACTCGGCGCCGTCGTACAGCACCCGGTCGAAGACCGCGTCCGACTCCAGCGCCTCGAAGGGCAGCGTGTCCTGCTCGCCGGTGTCCTCGTCCTGCTGCTTCTCCGCCTCCTGGAGGAGCTTCTCCTCCTCGGCGTACGGGTCGTCCTCGCCGTCCTTCTTCGGCTTGTCCAGGACGTGGTCGCGCTCGACCTCCATCTCGTTGGCGAAGCCGAGCAGCATCGGGATCGTCGGCAGGAAGACGGAGGCCGTCTCACCACGCCGCCGCGACCGTACGAAACGGCCCACCGCCTGGGCGAAGAACAGCGGTGTCGAGATCGTCGTGGCGTAGACGCCCACCGCCAGCCGCGGTACGTCCACGCCCTCGGACACCATCCGGACCGCGACCATCCAGCGGTCGTCGGACCCGCTGAAGTCATCGATGCGCTGCGAGGCCCCGCTGTCGTCGGAGAGGACGACGGTCGGGCCCCGGCCGGTGATCTCGCGGATCAGCTTGGCGTAGGCGCGCGCCGAGTCCTGGTCGGAGGCGATGACCAGCCCGCCCGCGTCCGGAATCGCCTTGCGGACCTCGCCGAGGCGCTGGTCGGCGGCGCGCAGGACGTTGGGCATCCACTCGCCGCGCGGGTCGAGCGCCGTACGCCAGGCCTGGGACACCGCGTCCTTGGTCATCGGCTCGCCGAGCCGGGCCGCGACCTCGTCCCCCGCCTTCGTCCGCCAGCGCATATTGCCGCTGTAGGAAAGGAAGATGACGGGCCGGACGACGCCGTCGGAGAGCGCGTTGCCGTAGCCGTAGGTGTAGTCGGCGGCCGAACGGCGGATGCCGTCGTTCCCCTCCTCGTACTGGACGAAGGGGATGGGGTTGGTGTCGGAGCGGAACGGTGTTCCGGTGAGCGCCAGCCGTCGGGTCGCCGGTTCGAAGGCCTCCAGGCACGCCTCTCCCCAGGACTTGGAGTCACCGGCATGGTGGATCTCGTCCAGGATGACCAGGGTCTTGCGCTGCTCGCAGCGGTTCCGGTGCAGCATGGGCCGCACGCCGACGCCCGCGTACGTCACGGCCACGCCGTGGTACTCACGGCCCAGCGGCCCGGCGCTGTACTCCGGATCGAGCTTGATCCCTATCCGTGCCGCCGCCTCCGCCCACTGCTTCTTCAGATGCTCGGTCGGCGCGACGACGGTCACCTGCTGCACGACGTGGTGGTGCAGCAGCCAGGAGGCGAGCGTCAGCGCGAACGTGGTCTTACCCGCTCCGGGGGTCGCCACCGCGAGGAAGTCCCGCGGCTGATTCCGGATGTACGCATCCATGGCGCCCTGCTGCCATGCGCGCAGCTTGTTGGCCGTGCCCCAGGGAGCACGGCCGGGGAAGGCGGGTGAGAGGTGGTGGGAGGAGGTGGTAGTCACGGTCTCCGTCGGGCTGGCTCGGCGATCGGGAACCGCGTCAGCCTACCGGTGCCGCCTTCCCGCTCCGCGGGTACGCCCCCGGGCCACCCAAGGGTGGGACCCAGCTCACATCCAGGGCCCCACGGCGCCCTGCGTGTACGCGCCGGAGCCGCCCGGCGGTGGTCCTCAGCCTCCGTGCGGCGGTACGGGCCTGAGCCGGGTGGTGACATACGCGCCGAACAGGGCGACGGCCGCCATGGCCAGGAACACCGCGGCGAAGGCCTCCGGGTGGCCCGTACCCCCCGCGGCCGCCGAGGCGGCCGAGTGCGCTCCGGCGGCGACCGACCCCCCGCCCAAACCGACGAAGATCACACCACTGGCCCCGACCAGGGCGATGTTGCCGAGGGCGTCGGAGACCTGCAGGGAGGCGGAGTTGCTGCCCGCGTCCGCGGGCTTCGACAGTTTCAGCAGCAGTACGCTCCCACTGGAGATGGTCAGGCCCATACCGAAGCCGCCGACCAGCCACGAGACGGCGACGACGCTCCAGGCGGGCACGGTGTCGACGAGTGCGAGCCCCGCCGCCGCGATGGCGAGGGCGATGAGCACCAT
The DNA here is from genome assembly GCF_052245415.1 of Streptomyces sp. 8N706. NCBI lineage: Bacteria > Bacillati > Actinomycetota > Actinomycetes > Kitasatosporales > Streptomycetaceae > Streptomyces > Streptomyces sp. 8N706. The sequence continues at coordinate 70,247 of NZ_JBQQBW010000021.1, forward strand.
GCCGAGGGTCATCAGCCGCTCGCGGTGCGGCTCCAGGCGGGCCCGGGCCTGCACATACGAGCCGAGCGCCCAGGTGAGCCCCCCGCCGGTGAGCGAGAGCCCGGCCAGGGTCGCCGACAGCCCGCGCTCGGTGACGAGCATCAGCGGGACGAAGGTCTCCCCGCCGAGGAACGAACCCGCGGCGATCCCGCGCAGCAGGATCACGGCAGGCAGACCACGGGCCGCGCGGAAGGTGCCGCGGGGCAACAGCCGCAGTACGCAGGGCACGAGCAGCGCCAGTCCGGCGACGGCCGGGACGAGCACGGTCCAGACCGCGCCGTCATGGGAGGAGGCCTGACCCGCGTACTGCAACAGACCCGCGCCCGCGGCGACGGCGAGGGCGAGGGCGATACGGCGGCGGTTCACGGCGGAGGTCCGTTCGCCGCCGGGGAGCCCCCGCAGGGCGGGCAGCATCACGGCGAGCGGCAGCAGGATCAGGACGGGGATGGCGAGGAACACCCAGCGCCAGCCGAGCTGTTCGGTGACCGTGCCCGCGACGAGCGGCCCGACGATGACGGGCAGGACCCAGGCGGCGCTGAACGCGGCGAGCACGGCGGGGCGGAGCCGCTCGGGGTAGGCCCGGCCGACGACGACGTACAGCGCCACGCTCACCAATCCGCCGCCGATGCCCTGCAGGCCTCGGCCGCCGACGAACGTCCACATGTTCGGTGCCGCACCGGACACCACGAGCCCGGCACCGAAGGCGGCGATACCGCTGAACAGCGGGGCGAGCGGGCCGCGCCGGTCGCACCACTCACCGGACAGCGCCATGGCGAAGAGGCTGGCGGTGAAGTAGCCGGAGAAGGCGAAGGCGTAGAGCGGGATGCCGTCCAGAGCCTGGGCGGCCACGGGCAGCGCGGTGTTGACGGCGCTGGCCTCGAAGGCGATGAGGGAGACGACCGAGACGATGCCGAAGGTGAGCGCGCGGAACGGACGGCTGAGGACGGAGTCGCCGTCCGGCGCGGCTCGACGGGCACGGCCCCTGCGCACGGCCGGTCGGGACGCCGAGGCCGTGCCGGGAGGAAGCGATCCCCCTGCCTCGTCCACATGCGCGACGGCAGTCCGGCCGGGGGTGGCGCCCGGCGCGTCCGCCCATGCGGCCGCGGCCGCGGGGGCGTCGGGGACAACGGCGGATTCGGCGGCAGGGTCGTCGGGCGGATCGAGAGCGGCCATTGCGCCAGGGTAAGGGGCGTGTTGCTGTCTGACCCCTGTCGCAAGGCGGTGATCGGGTCCACCGTCGGTCCTAGTCCGGCGGTCCGACGGGAGGCGCGGTGACGCCGGAAACCTGCCTCGCCCCCGCGAGGCACGACCGGGGGGCCCCGCCGGTCCGTTTCGCGGCCCGGCTGAGTCGCGGCAACGCCGGGAAGGCGCGGTGACGGTTCTCTGGACTCCGGGGCTCCCGGGCTCCCGGGCTCCCGGGCCCGGGCTTACGTGCCTCCAGTCCGCTGGGCCGCCAGGCGACCGGTCGGGCCCGGCCGGGCGGCCAGGCCGCCGCAGAGCCGACGTACCGTCAGACAATGTCCGCGCCGGCCCGACCCGTCGAGCGCGCGCCACCGGCATGGTGGGCTCCCACCGGACCCGCGGCCACCAGCTCACGGGCCAAGACGTGGCGGGTCAGGAGGAGCCGGGAGGCGCGGCGCGTTCAGGTCGTGAGCAGGACGCCCGCGTACGAGACTCCGGCCACCACCGCCCACGCGGACAGACCCAGTGCGGCGACCCGCCCGCCGGTGCGAGCCGACGAGGGCAGGCGGACAGCGCTGCCCAGCGCGAACAGCGCCGTCGCCAGGAGGAGTTCCCGTGCGACCCGTACCGCGTCGAGCGCGACGCCGGGCACCTCACCGGTGCTGCGCAGCACCATCATCGCCAGAAAGCCCAGGACGAACAGCGGCACCGGCGCCGGACGCCGCGCCCCGCCCCCGGGCCGGGCGGCCGGTCCCGTGCCGCGCCGGCGCCGGACGTGCACGGCCACTCCCGCGACGAGCGCGCCAAGCAGTGCCACCCTCATCAGCTTGACCAGCACGGCCTCGCCGAGGGCAGCCGGACCGGCCGACTGTGCGGTCGCCACGACCTGCCCCACGTCGTGCACGCCCGCCCCCACCCACCGGCCGAACTGCGCATCGCTCAGGCCGAGCGGGTGCTGAAGCAGCGGCAGTACGGCGACGGCGAGCGTGCCGCACAGGGTCACCAGCGCGACCGATGTCGCCACATCCTCCTTGTCGCTGTCGGCCACCTCGCTGACGGCGCCGACCGCCGACGCTCCACAGATCGCGTAGCCGGCGGCCACCAGCAGCGGCTGGTCGCCGCGGAGCCCGATACGGCGGCCGAGCCACACGGTGCCGAAGAAGGTGGCCGTCACCACGGCGAGGACCATCGCGACCGTGGCCCAGCCGAGCCCCAGCACATCGCTCACTCCCAGTTCGAGGCCCAGCAGAACGATGCCCAGTCGCATCAGCCGCTTCCCGGCCAGGGAGAGCCCGGGGAGGGCAGGACCGCGTACCAGCCCGCGTAATCCGGGCAGATGGGCCGCGGCGACACCGAGCACGATGGCCGCGGTCAGCGTCGGCACGGCCGGGACAGCCGTATGGACGGCCCAGGCAGCCCCCGTCCCCAGGCAGGCGAGGGCGACCCCGGCCGGTGCGCGGCGGGCGGTGGCCGGACGGGCGCCGGGAGGGCGGGGAACGGGGGCGGGCCGTTCGCGGAGGAGCGCCACTACCGCTCGTCCGCCGGGAGTTCGTAGACCCGGCGCACACTGGAGCCGAGCCGGGCGATGTCCGCGCCGTAGACATGGATCGAGATCGCGGTCGCCGTACCGGCGTTGCGCACCCGGTGGATGTCCCCGGGCGGCGCGAAGCCGCAGACCGTACCCTGCGGGTTCACCAGATCCGCGGTGCGGACCAGGCGTGCGGACGGGCCCCCCGGCACCAACCGGTAGCGGCGCTCGCTCTCCTCGCCCTCATGGACTCCGGTCACACACCACGCCACATGGTCATGGATGGACGTCCGCTGGCCGGGGAGCCAGACGAGCGCGACGACCGAGAAACTGCCGTCCTGCGCGGTATGCAGCAGATGCTGGCGGTACTGGTCGGGGTCGCCCTCCCGCTGACCGGGGACCAGCAGATCCGGCGCCCCGAGATGGGGCCGCAGCCGCTCACCGACCAGATGCGCCGTCAACTCGGGAGGATGGCCGCGCCCGACGACGTCCCGCACCTCGGCCACGAGGTCGTCGAGGCGTGGGGTGCTGTGTACGGCGGCGGTACGGCGGGGAGCCCGGGCCGTTGCGCGGAAGGCGGACGGAGCAGTCATATCGGCAGCGTCGCGCCACCGGCCCATCAGGTCCAACGACAGTTTCTACGACCTGCCCCAACATCCGCTTATGGATGGCCGGCCGCGTACCGACTCACCGGCTCGGCGGCTCGGCGGCTCGCGGTCCAGGACCCCGGCCGCACCCCTCCGGCGCCGACGCCGGAGGGCGCCCGCCCGGCTGACCCGGCCGCTCAGCAACCGACGCGCGCCGCCACCACGGACTTCAGCTCCTCCAGCACCAGAGCCGTGGCCGGGATCCGCAGATGCTCGCGCACCACGTACGCCGACACCTGGCGCCGGGTGTGCGGCTCCACCGCGCGCCCGGTCACCTTCCCGTGGCACAGGAAGGACAGCACCAGTGCCGGCATCATGGCGATGCCCACGCCCGCCGCCACCAGGCTCTGGACCACCAGATTGTCATCGGTGGTGAACGCTATGTCCGGCGCGAAGCCCTCTTCCGCGCACACATGGAGGAAGTTCGCCCGGCAGCGCAGACAGCCCGCGATCCAGCGTTCCTCCTTGAGGTCCGCCAGACGCACCGACCGGCGGCGGGCCAGCGGATGGCCGGTCGGCAGCAGTACCGTCAGCAGGTCCTCCATCAGCCGGACCTCGGCGACCTCCGCCGGCACCTCGTCGTTCAGGCCCGGATAGCTGAACGCGAGCGTGATGTCGCACTCCCCGCGCACCAACCGCTCCAACGACTCCGGTGGTTCCCCTTCCAGCAGCTCCACCCGGACCCCCGGATGGTCGGCGGCCAGCCGCGCCAGCGTCTCCGGAATGAGCGTGGCCCCCGCACTCGGGAACGCGCAGACGCGTACCCGGCCCGAGCGCAGCCGGGTGATCGCGTTCAGCTGCTGCTGCGCCGCCGAGATGCTGTCGAGGATGACGCCCGCGTGCCGGGCCATCGCCTCACCGGCCTCCGTCAGCCGCACCCCCCGGCCGGCACGGGTGAAGAGCGGGGTGCCGACGGATCTTTCGAGCGCCTTCATCTGCTGGGTGATCGCGGGCTGCGTATAGCCGAGGGAGCGGGCCGCCGCCGAGTACGACCCGGTCCTGACCACTTCATGGAAAGTCTTGATGTGCCGGGATTCGAACACGCGAGAAGCATAAGCGGATGTTGGGAACGACCGAAGGGGCTCCACCCGGCTGCCTCATGCCCTCGGCGCCGTCCAGGCCGTCGAACGGCACCGGTGTGCCGTACGACTCTCCGGCCCTCATCGGTGCGGTATGCCGCAGGTGATGGGGCACTCTGATGCCTATGCCGCACTACCGCTCGTACGACGACACCGAACTCTTCTACCGGGCGCTCGACGCCCGGGACGGCTCCGCCACTCCGCCGCTGGTCTGCCTGGCGGGCGGGCCGGCCCGGGACGCCGCCTACCTCGGAAATCTCGGCGGGCTCGACGGCCACCGGCCCCTGGTCATCCCCGACGCCCGCGGCACCGGCGACTCCCCCGCCGCCGCCGACCCCTCGGCTTACGCGTTCCCCCGGCTCGCCGAGGACCTGGAGGCACTGCGCGAGCACCTCGGCCTCGAGCGGTTCGCGCTGCTCGCCCACGACGCGGGGACGGCCACCGCACAGGCGTACGCCGCCGCCCACGGCGACCGCCTCACGCATCTGGTGCTGCTCAACCCCGGCGCCCGCCTCCAGGGCGAACTCCCCGAGGACGCCCGGGAGATCTTCGAGTCACGGATCATAGAGCCGTGGTGGCCGGACGCCTCGGTCGCCCTCCAGCAGCTGGCGGAGGTCTCCGACCTCGACGAGGTACGGGAGCTGCTGCTGCGCGTCGCGCCCATGGCGTACGGCCGCTGGGACGAGCCGCAGCGGGCCCACGCGGCCACGGAGGGCGTACAGCTCAACCCCGTCCCGCGAGCGGGCTTCTGGCAGGGCGTCGACGACCCGGCCCGGCGCGCACTGCTGACGCGGCTGCGGGAGGTGGACACCCCGGTGCTGGTGGTGACGGGCGACCGGGACGCCGTCACGGGGATGCGGGCGGGCGAACTCGTCGCGGAGTCCTTCCCGAATGCGACCCTGCGCCCTCTGCACGAGGTGGGCCACTACCCGTGGGTGGACGAACCGGAGCTGCTGCGGCCGCTGGTGGAGGAGTTCCTGACGGCCCCCCGGCCGTGATGTCCGCTCGAAAGCGTGGCCGTGGACCGGGCCGGTGAGCGGCTCGGTCCACGGCATCGGTAAACGGCTCGGTGATCGGCTTCTGTGAACGGCGTATGGCGGTCGTATGGCAGCCCGCGCCGGTCCATTGAGCTGCTTGCGCCGCCGCGCGTACCGTCTTCGTGGAGCAGCTCGACGCGGCCGTGTGCCCGAGTGGTTGAGGGACTCGCCTGCAAAGCGAGTTACGCCGGTTCGATTCCGGTCACGGCCTCCACTGTCTTGACCAGGCAAAACAAAGGGGCGGCATCCCGGAAGGGGTGCCGCCCCTCGCCGGATCGGTCAGCGAGCTGGGGCCTGCTGACCCGCCCGGTCCTTCAGGTCTCGCTCTTGGAGCAGTCGTGCGGTCTGCTCGGACACCGGTGCGGCCAGCAGTGCGGTGACCAGATCGACCAGCCGGCTCGTGAACAGCCGGTCGTCCCTGCGAGGGCGGGCGGCGGCGCGGGCGGCGAGTTCGGCGTGGCAGAAGCGCAGGGCGGTGAAGCGGGTGTGGAGCACCGTGGTCGACTCGGGAGCCAGCAGAGGCTCCACCAGGCGCCGCCATCCGTAGATGCTTGACCCCTCGTTCGGCACGACGAGCTCTACCAGGGGTTCGGGCCGGTTGAGCAGTTCGGCCACGATCTGCAGGAACTCGCGGCCGCCGTCGGGATCGGCCAGTTTCGCGGCGGCCGGCAGCACCAGGGCGGCGGCGAGGGACCGAAGATCAACGGTGCCGCTGTCCTCGTACTGCTGCAGCAGCACCTCCCGGCGGGCGTCCACCGCAGGGGTGTGTTTGTCGAGAACGGCCCGCAGCAGACCCGCCCGATCGCCGAAGTGGTACTGCAGGGCCATCGCGTTGCGCTGCCCGGCGGCCCGTTTGATCTCGCTGAGTGAGACACCGTCGATACCCTTCGCCGCGAACAGCTGCTCGGCGGCGCGGATGAGTGTGCCGCGGGTGTCACGGGGCTCCCGGCCCCGGGACGGCGTGGCTGGTCCGGGCGTCTCATGTGCTGTCACGGATGCCCATCGTAGCGCCATCATGCCCGAGTGATACGGTTGCATTAAATCTTAATTCAAGCACCTTGATGCGCGCGCGGGAGCCCACCATGTCCCGGAACTTCGAGACCGACCCCGACTTCCAGCGGCAACTCGACCGGATCGATGCCACCGGCGCCACCCTGCGCCTTGGAGGAATCCAGTGAAGGCACTGACGTTCCACGGCCGCCACGACATCCGCTACGGGGACGTTCCCGACCCGGCCGTCACCAGCCCCACCGACGCGGTCGTCCAGGTCACCACGGCCGGTATCTGCGGCAGCGACCTGCACATCTACGACGGCAACGGGTTCAGTCCGGAGATCGGTTACACCCCGGGACACGAATGCGTCGGCGTGGTCGTCGACACCGGCGACCAGGTCACCCGCTTCAAGCCCGGCGACCGGGTCCTGGTTCCCGCCTCGGTCGGCTGCACCCTGTGCGGAACCTGTGCGAGGGGGCTCACCGCCAGGTGCGAGCGCGCCCACACCCCGACGGACCTGTGCTTCGGAGTGAGCCCGCAGCTTCCGGGAAGTCAGGCCCAGGCTTTGGCTGTGCCTCATGCCGAGGTCAACCTGGTGCAGTTGCCGGAGGGCATCTCCGACGAGGCCGCCGTCGTCCTGACGGACAACGCCCCTACGGCCTGGTACGGCTGCCGCCGCGCCCGCATCCAGCCCGGCGAAACGGTCCTGGTCATCGGCCTCGGGCCGGTCGGCCTCATGGCCGCGCAGTCCGCCTTCGCCATGGGCGCCGCCCGTGTGCTGGGCGCGGACCTGGTCGCGGAGCGCCGCGCCTTCGCGGCCACCCTGGGCGTCGAGCCGGTCGAGGGCGAGGACGCACGGGCGGCCGTACGGGAGATGACCGCAGGACGCGGACCGGACGCCGTGGTAGAGGCTGTGGGCTCGGACGCCACCATCCAGCTCGCCCTCAAAGCCGTCCGGCAGGCCGGCCGGGTCAGTGTCATCGGGGTCAGCCAGAACAAGGCGTTTCCCATCCACATGGCCATGGCCCAGATCAAGGAGCTGGAGTTCGCCATCGGACTGTGCTCGGTCCACTACGAACTCCCTGCCCTGATCGCCCTCACCCAGGCTGGACGGATCACGCCGGAGGTCGTGGTCTCCCACCGCCTCGCCCTCTCCGAGGGCCCCGCGGCGTACGAGCTGTTCCATAGCCGCGCCGACGGTGTCCGCAAGATCCTTCTCGACCCTGCCCGCTGATCCATCTCCCTGCTGCCGCCGCGTCGCGCACCTCCGTGCGGCGGCAGCACCACACCCCCGACCGCCGTCGCACGCCGGGAAGCGCGGAAGATCCGCGCCCGCCGGCGCCCACAGCAGACCCCGCGGACCATCCCGGCCTCCGCGCGACAGAGCCCCCGGTGCTCCGGGGGCTCTTGTGCGCTCCGGCCGCCCTTCGGCCCTCGCCGGTCGGCCCTCGCCGGTCGGCCCTCGCCGGTCGGGCGGCGACCGCGGGCCGCCGCGTGGCGGTCCGCGGGCGCCGCCGGCGAGCGGACGACCGTCAACTGGACCGGGTGGGGGCCGCCGTGACCGCCCGCTGCCGCTTGGGCCTTCTTATGTCGTTGCGCCATGCCGTACGGTGCCGTATGGTTGACCATACGTCAGCGTATGGTTCACCGGACGCGGTGACGAGAACCACCGGACGCCTTGCCTCGAACGGGAGTTGACTCGGGCCGTATGCAGAAGATCCTCGTCACGCCCGCCACCGCCGCAGCAGGCGCCGTCGCAGCCGCCCCCGTGGCCGGCACCGGTGCCGGGGCCGTGACACCACAGGTCAGCCACGCCGGGTGACACTCGACAGCGCGGTGAGCCCGCGCTGTCGGCACACAGCCATTGCGTACACAACAGGGGAGGGCAGGGGGCGGCACGCAGTTTGCGTGCCGGCCCCTGCCCGTTGTGGACAGGCCGTTGGAAGGAACGCTGG
>NZ_JBQQBW010000210.1:0-4623 GCF_052245415.1 Streptomyces sp. 8N706
GTCAACGGCAAGAAGAACGACGGCAAAGCCAAAGAAACCCTCCAAGTCGTCGACGTCGCCCAACTCCTCCTCGACTCCGTCAAAACCCCACCCACCGACCCCACCGGCGACACCCAAACAACCGACGTACCAGAACCCGAGCCGGTCAAGTAGTACGGAGTCGACCGCATAACGAAGCCCCCATGCCATGGCTGACTGCCCGGCATGGGGGCTCTTCGTTCCGTGAAGCCGTACGAACGGTGGCTCGGGTGGCCCTGTCCGTTCAGGCCGACAGCCCTGGTTGCCGGGCAGGCACCAGGGCTGTCGGACTACGTCGGGACGGGGGCGGGAGCGCGTGGCCCCCCGGGAAGAACGCGTGACTCCGATGAGGTGAGCGCGTGGCCGGTGAGCGCGTGGCTCAGATGCTGACGCCGTGCTCGCTCAGCCAGGAGGCCGGGTCGATCGGGTCGCCGCCGCCCGGACGGACCTCCATGTGGAGGTGCGGCCCGGTGACATTGCCGGTGGCGCCGACGCGGCCGATGGTCTCGCCCGTCCCCACCTCCCCGGACGTCTGTGTCATCGAGGACAGGTGGCAGTACCAGATCTCCGTGCCGTCCTCGAGGGTGAGGACGATCCGGTAGCCGTACGACCCCGCCCATCCGGCCTCGGTGATGGTGCCGCCGTGCACCGCCTTGACGGGGGTGCCGGTCGGCGCGGCGAAGTCCTGGCCGGTGTGGTCGTTGGACCACAGGGAGCCGGCCTCGCCGAAGCTGGAGGTGAGGGTGTAGGAGGACGTCGGGACGGTGTACTCGCGGGCGAGTCTGGCGAGCCGCTCGGCCTCCGCCTTCGCCTTCGCCTTCCGCGCGGCCTCGGCCTCGGCCTCCTTCTTCTCGGCGGCGGCCTGGGCCTTCCTCTCCTCCGCCTCCTCGGCGGCCTTCTCGGCAGCGGCCTTCTCGGTCGCCTCGCGCTCCGCCGCCTCCGCGGCGGTCTGCTGCTGCTCGGCCTGGCGCATGATGCGGGCCCGCAGCGCCTCGCCCGCACCGGTGCCCTCGGCGGCCTCGGAGTCGGTGAGACCGGCTCCGGAGAGCGGAGCCGTGGCGGCCACGACGCCCTCACCCGACCCGGAGTCGTCGGATATCAGGGCGCCGATGCCGGGGAGTGACGTGGCGTCCGGAAGCTTGTCCGAAACGTACGAGAGGTCCGGCATGGAGATCGAGACGGGAGGCTTCTCCTGTGCGCTGGCCATACCGCCGGCGCCGACCGCGGCGAAGACGCCGACCCCGAGGACAGCGCCGCTGCGGGCCATACCGCCCCCGCGCTGCTTGACAACGCGGTGCCTGCCGCGCACCGGAGCGATGGATTCCTCGGTCGGGTTCCACTCACCCGGTACGGCCGGGGGCTCCCTGTCGAAACCGGCGTCAAAGCTCACGGATTCGTACAAGGACTCAGAGGCAGGCCTGTTGGACGCCACGCGGGCGCACTCCTTTCCTTCCTTCTCGCCTACCGGGTTAGCTGACGGGTTCGGAGCAGGAAGGTCTCCTACGGACCCCTCTGGGAGAGGCGCCCGATTCACCCCAAGGTGGTGGTTCCCCGGTTCCCTTGGTGCAGGTCGTGCAGGGGTGGTGCTGTGTGGCCGGTGTTGCCCGGTCCTGCGGGTGGTGCTGTGCGTTCGGGATTCGGCGAAGGCGCACGGTGCCGTCTCTTGTGACGGCTGGGACGACCGCGCTGCGTTATCGAACGTTAATAGCGGCGGCGCTGGATTCCAAGCTGTTCCCGTTGATCATTAAGGGATTCCGGCAGGACCAAACAGGACACCCATACGCCAATACGGGCGAGTTGACTCCGCGCCGGAAACAGCCTCCGGCCCGATCGTGCCGCAGTCGTTATCCGCGGCGACGCGCAGAGGCGCCGAACAACTACGGACCGTAGGGCGCCGGAGCGGCAGCCCGGTCGCTCTCCGCGCCGCGCGTGAGATCCACCGTCCGCCGCCGCTCCGGCTGCCGCTTCCCCGGACGGCCGACCGCCAGGAGCGCCATGTCGTCCGTCGCCTGCCCCGCCGTGTGCCGGGCCACGTCCTCGACGATCGCGTCGAGCAGAGCGTCCGGCCCGGAGAACACCCGGCCGCGCAGCCGCTCCGCCGGGTCGTAGAAGACGCCTTTGGGATTCCGGGCCTCGGTCACCCCGTCCGTGAACAGCAGCAGCGTGGCGCCCTCGGGAAAGTCGAAGGTGTCCACCCGTTCCGGCCAGGCGCCCAACTCCCCCATGCCCAGCGGGAGCGAGGGGACCAGGGGCTCGGCGTCCCACAGACGGCCGTCCTCGAGGAGCACGAGGGGAGCCGGGTGGCCGCGGTTGAGGATGCGCAGCGTCCCTCGGCCGGGCTCCGCGTCGGTGCCCGTGGGCGGCGTGGTCACCACCTCCGCCAGCACGGCCGTGGTGAAACCCTCGAACTGATCGAGATCCTCCCGCAGTGCCGCCTCGCGCACCAGCGCCCGCTCCAGGCGGGCGGCGACCCTCTCCAGGGTCGGCTCCTGCTCCGCGGCCTCGCGGAAGGCGCCGATGACGATGGCCACCGCCTCGACGGCCTCCAGACCCTTGCCGCGGACGTCCCCGACGATCAGGCGCACGCCGTACGGGGTGTCCTGCACGGCGTAGAGATCGCCGCCGATACGGGCATCGGCCTGCGCGGCCCGGTACCGGGCCGCGACCTGAAAGCCGCCGATGCGGTCGGCGGGCGTCGGCAGTACGGCCATCTGCGCGGCCTCGGCGATGCTGCGCGCCGACGCGAGCCGACGGTCGCCGCGACGCACCACCCGGTTGATGAACAGCGCGAGCAGGGCGACGGTCAGGACGGTGACGAGCTCCGTCACCGACTCGATGTTGCCCGCGTCGCGGTCGTAGAGGTGCAGCCCGAGCACCGCGACCCCGGCGGTGACGCCCGCGGCGACCGTGGCGCGCAGGGAGAACAGCGGCGCGGCGACGAGCGGGGCGGCGGAGAAGAAGGGAGAGCCCGTGAAGCGGGACGGGGTCGCGAGGTCGAAGACCAGCCCGCCGACGATCAGCACGGCGGGCATCCAGCGGGCGAGGGCGCGGCCGGCAGGGCTACGGACGCTGTCGTTCCGCACGTGGGGGACAGCTGCCGCGCCGCGACGTCTGCGGCCGGTACGGCTCGATCCCCCGACTCGCATCCCCACCTCGTGTCTCCTACCCGTCCGTGCGGCGCGGGACCGCGCCTCCTCAGGCTGGCGGGCGGCCGCGCGGTCGGCGAATCGGCGTGCGCCAAGTGATGCACACCGATGTTCCCTCAGGTCTCCCCGCGAAGACATCCCTTATGCCCCGAACAGCCCATTATTCTGCCTTTGGAGTTAGCGTCGTAAGTATGAAGAGCTCAGTACGTCTCGCCGTCCTGTGGCCGGTGATGGCGCTGGTGGCCGCCGCTCTCGTGCTGGTGGCCGTGATGACTCCCGGCGCTCGGGCTGCGGACGGGCTCGACAGCGCCGCGGCGGCCCTGAAGAAGGGCCCCGTCTACGTCGATCCCCGGGCCGGGTCCATTCTGTCTCCCGGGGACGCCGACGCCCTGACGAACAAGATCGAGAAGGCGGACAAGCCGGTCTTCGTGGCCGTGTTCCCCGCCGCCTCGGAATTCCAGCCCTCGACGCTCCTCCAGGACCTGCGGAGCCAGGTCGGGATCACGGGTGTCTACGCGGTAGGGCTGGGCGACCGCTTCAACGCCGGCGCGGACTCCTCCGTGATGCCGCGCAACGCCGTCGCCAACCTCACCGGGGCCATGGAGCGGTCCGACCCGGGTGACGTCAAGGCGATGATCACCGGCTTCGTCGACCAGGCCGTGCAGCAGGCGAACGGCCACGCCCCCGCGTCGTGGAGCGGTGGCTCGGACACGGACACGGGCACGAACGACGGCGCGGGCTACAACAAGGTCAGCGGCGCCGGTCTGGCCATCACCTTCGGCGTGCTGCTCCTGGCCGTGGGCGGCAGCGTGCTCCTGGTGAGCCGGCGCGGCAAGAGGCGCCGGACCGAGCGGGAGCAGCGGCAGCTGGCGGCCCTCCGCCCGGTGGTGGACGAGGACATCACCGCCTTCGGCGAGGAGCTCGAACGTATCGATTTCGACCCGTCCGCCCCCACGACGGACGACGCGATGCGCGAGGACTACGGACGTGCCCTGGACTCGTACGAGAGGGCGAAGGCGTCCATGGAGGGCGCGCGGCGGCCGGATGACGTCCGCGGGGTGACTCAGGCGATCGAGGACGGCCGGTTCTCGCTGACGACGCTGGAGGCCCGCAGGAGCGGGCAGCCGCTGCCCGAACGCCGTCCGCCGTGCTTCTTCGATCCACGCCACGGCCCCTCGGTCGAGGACGTGCAGTGGGCTCCGGAGGGCGCGGGTGAACGGTCCGTGCCGGTGTGCGCCGCCGACGCCGCACGGCTGGCGGACGGCGAGGAGCCGATGGGCCGCACCGTGCAGACGGCATCCGGACGCCGGCCGTACTGGGAGGCCGGGCCGGTCTACGGGCCGTGGGCCTACGGCTACTACGGCGGCGGATTGCTGCCGGGGCTGCTGGTGGGCACGCTGCTGGGCAGCATGCTCGGCTCCTCGCACGCCTACGCGGACGGCGCCGGGGACTACGGGGG
>NZ_JBQQBW010000211.1:0-4445 GCF_052245415.1 Streptomyces sp. 8N706
CGGACGTGCAGTGCGTCCCGGTCCGGATCGGCGTACACCGCGACCGATCCGATCCCGGCATCCCCGCAGGCACGGGCAACGCGGACAGCGATTTCGCCACGGTTGGCGATGAGCACCTTGCGCACGATGGCTCCCTCCTTGAAACAAGGCGAGTTTAGGGACAACCGACACGGCCTGCCGAGTCGGCATCGGGCGTGACCTTGCCCACACGGAGTGTCATCCCATCGTCGCTCAACGGCCTAAAGCCCTTGTCGTCCCACGGTACGCCCGGAAATCTCACAGGATCGTCCGGCTCCGATGTGGTCAAGGTCTCTGCGCGAACGGCCGACGGCGGGCTCGGTTTCTTTGTTGACTCCCTACGAACGGGGGACGGAAACTTTGCCGCATAAATGTGTCCCGGCCGGGCGAGCCGCAGACCCCTTGTCCCTCGCATTACCCGTTAGTAGCGTGCGCGATGTCTTCTGTACTACAGGTAACAGTGGAAGTGGGGTGGGCGGTGTGGGGCGCAGACCGGTGGCCGCGGTGGGGGCCGTACTGCTGTTCCTGGAGGCGATCGGCATCGGGCTGATCCATATGATCCTCGGTGTCGTTGTGGACCGGCAGGACATGTCGCTGGCCGGTCTCGACTCCGGCGCGATGACCGTATCCACCTGGATCGCCGGTGGTCTCTTCGGTCTCTACCTGGCCTTCTGTGGCGCCGTTCTGCTGCGCGCCGCCCTGCGTGACCGCGCCCCCGGACGCTTCGCCCGCATTCTGCTCATCACCTGCGCCGTGGTGCACGGTGTCCTGGGCATGCTCACGGTGGGGCTGGTGGGCTGGGGCGCCTTCCTGTTCATGATGCTGGGGCTGGCGGTGATCGTGCTGACGCTCATCGCCTTCGAAGCTCGCGGCGACGGTGGGACAGGCGCGGCCCCCGCGGACGCGCCGCCACCGGCCGCGCCCGGAGCCAACCCCGTCTGATCCGAGGATCCGTGGCCGCCCGTGCCCGTGGCTTCCCGTCGTCGGATTTCCTCTGCCCGGATGGGCCGAACGGGGCAGTGATGACTGGTGGGTCCGCCGAGGTCGTGGTCCCGGCGGCCCCGGCGGACCGGTGACCCCGCGGTGACGGGCCGGGGCGGTCGCGCCACCGCGGCCGTCTCCCCTGCCCCACGTGGCCTGGCGGTGCACGGCGCCGCGCGGCCGGTCGTACCGTCGCCGCGGTCGTGGGTTCGGCCGGCTTCGGCGCACCGCGCCCGTTCATCTCACCCCGCCACCGGCTGCTCACCGTCGGCCGAGGCGCTCGTGAGGACCGTACGGGCGTGGGCGATCAGCTCTCGGGCCGCCGGGCTGATCGGTCCTTCGGCTCTCCAGGCGAGGGCAAGACGCCCGCGCAGCCGTGGCCGGACCAGGGTGAGGGCATGGATGTCCGCCGTGCCGGCCCGGCCGAGGCGTTCCGGCAGGACGGCCAGGCCCAGCCCGCGGGCGGCGAGTTGGGCGAGCACCCGCGGATCACCGGCCTCGAAGGCGATACGTGGTTCGAAGCCCGCGGCGGCACAGGCGTCGTCGAGGCAGGAGCGGAGCCCGGTGCCCCGGGGAAGGCTGATCAACGGCCGGTCCCGCAGGGCGTCAAGAGGGAGCGTCGTGCGACCGCACAGCGGGTCGTCGCGGCTGACGGCGGCGACGAGCGGCTGGTCGGCGACGATCTCGAGCTCGACACCCGCCGGCGGCGTGGCGGCCAGACCGATGACCGCGGTGTCGAGCCCGCCCGAACGCAACGCGTCCACCAAGTGGTCGGAGTTGGCCTCGCTGAGGGTGATCTCGACGCCTGGATGCTTCTCATGGAAGTCGGCCAGCAGGTCGGGCAGGCCGAGAGGGGCGCATGAGGTCACCATCCCGACGGCGACCCTTCCGCGCAGCAGTCCGGTGAGCTCGTCGACAGCGAGCCTCGCACCGGCCGCGGCGGCGAGCGCGGCACGGGCGTAGGGGAGCACGGCGGCGCCTGCCCCGGTGAGCCGTACGGTACGGCCCGAGCGGTCCAACAGGTCCTGCCCCAGCTCCCGTTCGAGCCGCCGGATCTGGGCGCTCACACCGGGCTGGGCGATGTGCAGTTTCGCGGCCGCCTTGGTGAAGCTCGCCTCTTCCACCACGGCCACGAAGTACTCCAACTGCCTGAGCTCCATAACCAATGATGCTAGCAACCATATGATCCAGTTCTTGGACTTATGGGTGCTTTTCCAGGAGGGTGGACCTGCAGCCCGGCCGTGAGGCAGGAGCGGACGGGGTGACCACCGAGTCCGCCGGGCTGCATGGCGGACCAGCGGCCCTGCGGGCCCTTCACGGAGTGAGGCGAGAGATGTCCGACGGACGTGACACGGCTGTACGGGAGAACGCTGTACGCGGGAAGGGCGCCCGTGAGAGGGCTGCCCGGCCCGAGGACCTGGCGCGGCTGTTCGTCGAGCGGGCGAACGCCGGAGACGCCGAGGGGCTCGCCGAGCTCTACGAGCCCGACGCCGTCCTGGGTTTCCCGCCCGGAGACATGACGGTCGGCCGGGATGCGATCCGCGCGGTGTTCGACCAGCTGGTCGCGCAGCGGCCCCGTTTCGAACCGGAGGAGGCGCTGCCCACGCTCCTCTGGGGCGACCTCGCCCTCACCGCGACGCGTCCCGCGGACGGCACCGGCGGCAGGGCCCAGGTCGCGCGCCGTCAGCCGGACGGCACGTGGCTCCGTATCCTCGACCGCCCCGAAGCCGCCGGCTGAGCGTCGCCCGGCACGAACAAAAATCCCCCCGGTCGTCCGACAGCGAGGAGGCGGCACCATGGCGACCTTCGTCCTCGTCCCCGGCGCCTGCCACGGCGGTTGGTGGTTCGGGCCCCTTGCGAACCGGCTGCGGCAACACGGCCACGAGGCGTACGCGGTGACCCTGACCGGCGTCGGCGACCGGAGCCATCTGCTGACCGCTTCGGTGAACCTCGACACGCACGTCCAGGACGTGGTGAGTGTGCTGGAGGCCGAGCGGATCGAGGACGCGGTGCTCTGCGGCCACAGCTACGCCGGAATGGTGGTCACCGGAGCCGCCGACCGCGTTCCCGAGCGCGTCGGCGCACTCCTCTACGTCGACGCGTTCGTGCCCGAGGACGGAGACTCCTGCTGGAGTCTGGGCACCGACGCCCAACACCGCTGGTACGCCGAGGCATCGGGGGCGAACGGCTACGCGGCGCCCCCCTGCCCTCCTTCGATGCCCGGACCACACCCCACCCGCTCGCCTCGTTCCTCCAGCGGATCCGCCTCACCGGGACGCCGGACAGAATCCGGCGACGGGACTACGTCCACCTGTCGGGGTACCGGGGCAACCCCTTCACACCCTTCCACGAGCGGCTGCGCCGGGACCCGGCCTGGCGGGTGCACAGCCTGCGCAGCGGACACGACGTCATGGCCGACGCACCCGAGGAGCTCCTCGGCCTCGTGGAGCGGCTGTACGGGGCCGGGGAGCCGGCTCTCACACCCAGAGGTCGGTGATCTGCACGCCCACCTCGGCGAGCAGTACGCGCAGCAGCGGCAGCGACAGACCGATGACATTGCCGGGGTCTCCGTCGATGCCCTCGATGAACGGGGCCGAGCGGCCGTCGAGGGTGAACGCGCCCGCCACGTGCAGCGGCTCCCCACTCGCCACGTACGCCGCGATCTCGGCGTCCGTCGGGTCGCCGAAGCGCACGGTGGTGGATGCGGTCGCGGAGGCACGGCGGCCGTCGGCGGCCGTGTCGATCACGCAGTGGCCGGTCCGCAGCACGCCGGAACGCCCCCGCATGGACTTCCAGCGGGCGGTGGCGTCCTCCGCGTCCGCGGGCTTCCCCAGTGCCTGCCCGTCCAGCTCCAGGACCGAGTCGCAGCCGACCACGAGCGCGCCCGCGGCCTCGGGCCGCCCGGCCACCGCCGCCGCTTTCGCCTCGGCCAGCACCCGCGCCAGCTCCGCCGGGGAGTCGGCGGTGAGCGCGTCCTCGTCCACCCCGCTGACGACCACCTCGGGCGCCATTCCGGCCTGCCGGAGCAGCCCGAGCCGGGCGGGCGAGGCGGAGGCGAGGACGAGCGTACGGCGTGGGGCGGCGGTCTTCTCGGTCATGAAGGCCAGGGTATACAGGCCGCGAAGCGGCCCCGGACGGCTATGGGGCCGGGGCTGTGGCCGGCTGCCGCCGACGCCCGCGGTCTCGGGCGCTGCGGGCTCAGCAGCTCACCAGCCGACAGTCCCAGCGCCGTGGGCGCTGGGACGCCCCCCGCTCGGCCGCGCGCTCAGAGCCGCGGCGTGAGCAGCCCCAGCACCAGCATCAGCACCACCATCGCGACCGCCAGGACCCAGCCCGCACGGCGGAGCATCGCCTCGGCGTCGCGCAGCTCCTTTGAGGGCTCGTCGGAGGGGTCGGACCACAGCATGGATCCGATGCTGCGGCAGACAGGACCGTGGGGGGGGGGG
>NZ_JBQQBW010000212.1:0-4286 GCF_052245415.1 Streptomyces sp. 8N706
CCGCCCTCCCGTCCATGACGGACGACCCGGTCGTCATCGTCGGTATGAGCTGCCGTTTCCCCGGCGGTGTCGCCTCTCCCCAGGACCTGTGGCGGCTGGTGTCCGAAGGGGTGGACGCCGTCTCGGACTTCCCGACCGACCGCGGCTGGGACATCGGGGCGATGGACGACCCCGACCGCGAGGGCGCCATCGCCACCCGCTCCGGTGGATTCCTCTACGACGCGGCGGAGTTCGACCCCGGCTTCTTCGGGATGAGCCCGCGCGAGGCCCTGACCACCGACACCCAGCAGCGGCTGCTGCTGGAGACGACCTGGGAGGCGCTGGAGCGCGCCGGTATGGACCCGGCCGCACTGCGCGGTAGCCGCACCGGCGTCTTCGCGGGCGTGATGTACCACGACTACTCGCAGCTGCTCTCCGGGCGCGAGTTCGAGGGCTACCAGGGCAGCGGCAGCGCGGGCAGTGTGGCCTCGGGCCGGGTCTCCTACACCTTCGGCTTCGAAGGGCCCGCCGTGACCGTGGACACGGCGTGCTCGTCGTCGCTGGTCGCCCTGCACCTGGCGGCGCAGGCGCTGCGCTCCGGCGAGTGCTCGCTGGCGCTCGCGGGCGGTGTGACCGTGATGTCGACACCGTTGACCTTCGTGGAGTTCTCCCGCCAGGGCGGACTTTCCCCCGACGGCCGGTGCAAGGCGTTCGCCGACGGCGCCGATGGCGTCGGCTGGGCCGAAGGCGCCGGCATCCTGGTGCTGGAGCGCCTGTCGGACGCGCGCCGCAACGGCCACCAGGTGCTCGCTGTCGTGCGCGGCTCGGCCGTGAACCAGGACGGCGCGTCCAACGGCCTGACGGCGCCGAATGGTCCGTCGCAGCAGCGGGTGATCCGGCAGGCGTTGGCGAGTGCGGGGTTGTCGGCGGCGGATGTGGACGCGGTGGAGGCGCATGGTACGGGTACGACGCTGGGCGATCCGATCGAGGCCCAGGCGTTGCTGGCCACGTACGGTCAGG
The DNA here is from genome assembly GCF_052245415.1 of Streptomyces sp. 8N706. Taxonomy (NCBI): domain Bacteria; kingdom Bacillati; phylum Actinomycetota; class Actinomycetes; order Kitasatosporales; family Streptomycetaceae; genus Streptomyces; species Streptomyces sp. 8N706. The sequence continues at coordinate 1,000 of NZ_JBQQBW010000212.1, forward strand.
AGCGGCCGGAGGACCGGCCGTTGCTGCTGGGTTCGGTGAAGTCCAACATCGGTCACGCGCAGGCGGCTTCCGGTGTCGCGGGTGTGATCAAGATGGTGCTGGCGATGCGCCACGGCGTCCTTCCGCGGACGCTGCACGTCGATGCTCCGTCGTCACATGTGGACTGGAGTGCCGGTGCCGTCGAGCTGCTGACGTCCCCGGCCCGGTGGCCGGAGGGTGACGGGCCGCGCCGCGCGGGCGTCTCCTCCTTCGGTATCAGTGGTACGAACGCGCATGTGATCCTGGAACAGCCCGAACCGGTCGCGGCCACGGCCGAGCCGGATGAGGCCGCCGACGCGGAGGCCGGGGTCCAGCTGCCGGTGCTGCTGTCGGGCAGGAGCGAGCCGGCGCTGCGGGCCCAGGCGGCACGGCTGCTGGCCCGACTGGACGGTGAGCCGGAACTGCGCATCACGGATGTCGCCCACTCCTTGGCGACAGGCCGCTCGGCGTTCCAGCACCGCGCGGTGATACTGGCCGCGAACCAAGAGGACCTGCTGCGCTCGTTGTCCGCCCTGGCCGAGGGCCGCAGCGAGGCGGACATCGTGGCACAGGGCCGGGCCCGTTCGGGGAAGACGGCGTTCTTGTTCTCGGGCCAGGGCGCGCAGCGGCTGGGCATGGGCCGGGAGTTGTACGGCCGCTACCCGGTTTTCGCGGAGGCGTTCGACGCGGTGTGCGCCGGGCTGGACGAGCACCTGGACCGCCCCCTGCGGGACGTCGTCTGGGGTGAGGACGCGGAGCTGCTGAATCAGACCGCGTACGCCCAGGCCGGGCTGTTCGCCATCGAGGTGGCGCTGTACCGGTTGGCGGAGTCGTGGGGCGTGCGCGCGGACTTCGTGGCGGGGCATTCGATCGGTGAGGTCGCGGCGGCGCACGTCGCGGGTGTCTTCTCCCTCCCGGACGCCTGCCGACTCGTGGCGGCCCGTGGCCGGCTGATGCAGCAACTTCCCGCTGGTGGGGCGATGGTGGCGATCCGCGCCGCCGAGGAGGAGGTGCTGCCGCTCTTGGGGCAGGGGGTGTCGGTCGCGGCGGTCAACGGTCCGTCGTCGGTCGTGGTCTCCGGCGCCGAGGACGCGGTGCTCGCCGTCGCGGCGCACTTCGAGGGGGAGGGGCGCAAGACCAGCAGGCTGCGGGTCTCGCACGCCTTCCACTCGCCCCTGATGGAACCGATGCTGGCCGACTTCCGCGCGGTCGCCGAAGGCCTGGCGTACGGCGTACCGAGCATCCCGCTGGTCTCGAACGTCACCGGCGAGCCCGCCACCGCGGAACAGCTGTGCTCCGCCGAGTACTGGGCCCGTCACGTCCGTGAAGCCGTACGATTTGCCGACGGAGTGCGCACGCTGAGCGCCCAGGGCGTCTCCGCGTGCCTGGAACTCGGCCCCGACGGCGCCCTCTCCGCGCTCGCCGCCGAGTCCGCGCCGGACGAGGCCGTCTTCGCTCCCGTACTGCGCAAGGACCGGCCCGAGGGACCGGCACTGCTCGCGGCGCTGGCACGCCTGCATGCCCACGGCGTGCCGGTCGACTGGTCCGCCGCCTTCGCGGGCACGGGTGCGCGGTGGGTGGATCTGCCGACGTACGCGTTTCAGCGCGAGCGGTACTGGCCCTCGGGTGGTGTGATGCGTTCGGGGGATGTGGGGTTCGCGGGACTGGGTTCGGCGCATCATCCGTTGCTGGGTGCCGCGGTGGAACTGGCGGGCTCGGGAGGGCTGTTGTTCACGGGTCGGTTGTCGGTGTCCTCGCATCCGTGGCTGGCGGACCATGTGGTGCTGGGGTCCGTGCTGGTGCCGGGGACGGCGCTGGTGGAGCTGGTGCTGCGGGCGGCGGATGAGGTGGGTTGTGATCTGTTGGAGGAGTTGACGTTGGCCGCGCCGTTGGTGCTGCCTGCGTCGGGTGCTGGGGTGCGGGTGCAGGTGTGGATGGGTGAGGCGGATGCGTCGGGTCGTCGGTCGGCGATGGTGCATGCGCGGGAGGGTGAGGGCCCGTGGACGTTGCACGCGAGTGGTGTGGTGTCTTCGGGGGCGGAGGCGGCGTCGTTCGATGCGGTGGTGTGGCCGCCGGAGGGGGCTGAGTCCGTTGATGTGACGGGCTGCTATGAGCAGTTCGCGGATGCCGGGTTCGCCTACGGTCCGGTGTTCCAGGGACTGCACGCGGCCTGGAAGCTGGGTGCGGACGTCTACGCGGACGTACGGCTGCCCGAGGGCACGGACGGGGACGCGTACGGACTGCACCCGGCACTCTTCGACGCCGCGCTGCACGCGGGCATGCTGGGCAGCGGGGGAGAGGGCGGTGTCCCGTTCTCGTGGGGCGGGGTGTCCCTGCACGCCTCCGGCGCCTCGCGCCTCCGCGTCCGTATCCGCCCCGCCGGTAACGGCGTGTCGCTCGCCTTCGCCGATACGGCCGGTGCGCCGGTCGCGACGGTGGAGTCGCTGGCGGTCCGTCCCCTCTCCGCGGGGCAGTTGAAGGCCGCCGACCGCGACGCCCTCTTCAAGGTCGACTGGGCCGGCATACAGCTCACCGGCGAATCCGTCGAGTCGCTCACCGTGCTCGGCAAGGACGCCGAGGGCATCGTGAACGGACTCTCCCTCGAGGCCCACGCGGACCTGGAGACCCTCGCCGGATCCGCCGTCCCCGACGTGGTACTCGTCCCGTCGGCCGACGGACCCGCCGGGGTGGTGGAGTCCGTACACGCCGCGGCCGCCCGGGCATTGGAGCTGGTGCAGGCGTGGCTGGCCGATGACCGGTTCGCCGCCTCGCGCCTGGTGTTCGTCACGCGTGGCGCGGTCTCCGGTACGGATCTCGCGGGCGCCGCCATCCGGGGCCTGGTGCGCTCCGCCCAGTCGGAGAATCCGGGCCGCTTCGGTCTCGTGGACCTCGATGCTGCTCCCGGCGCCGCCCCTGGTGCCGCCTCCGGCACGGGAGCCGACGCGGCGGCACTGCTGCCGCGCGCACTGGCTTCCGACGAGCCCGAGCTGCTGATCCGTGACGGCGAGGTCCTCGCCACGCGACTGGCCCGGGCACAGACACAGGACATGGCCGAGGTCGTGTGGGGCGCGTCCGGCACGGTCTTGATCACGGGTGGTACCGGTGGTCTCGGGCGTGTCATGGCCCGGCACCTCGCGACCGAGCACGGGGTGCGGAGTCTGTTGCTGGTCAGCCGCCGTGGTCCGGCTGCCGAGGGTGTTGAGGAACTGGTGGTCGAGCTTGCGGAGTACGGCGCGGAGGTCGTCGTCGAGGCGTGCGATGTGAGCGAT
>NZ_JBQQBW010000213.1:0-4124 GCF_052245415.1 Streptomyces sp. 8N706
CAGCCTCAGGAGGGGAGGGCCGCCCGGCTCCCCGCTGGGGCCGGGCGGGGCTCAGCCGCCGGAGGTGTCCAGTTCCGCGTCCGCGTTGATCGCGGCGGAGTCGTACGGGTCGTCGAGCCAGCCGTCCGGCAGGACCACGCGGTTCCTGCCGGAGGTGCGCCCGCGCGGTCCGTCCGCCCCCGCGGGCCACGGCTGGTCCAGGTCCAGCTGGTCCAGCAGCGCGTCCAGCTCGTCGAGCGACGAGGTGATCGCGAGCTTCTTGCGCATCTCGGAGCCGATGGAGAAGCCCTTGGTGTACCAGGCGACGTGCTTGCGGAAGTCGATGACGCCGCGTGCCTCGTCCTCCAGCCACTCCCCCAGCAGCTCGGCGTGACGGCGCATCACGACAGCGACCTCCTTGAGGGTCGGCGCCGCGGCGGGGGCCGGCGCCCCGGCGGCGCCCTCATGGCCTCCCGGCCGGGCCCCCGGGCCCTCGAAGGCCGCGACCAGGTCGCCGAACAGCCAGGGCCGGCCGAGGCAGCCGCGCCCCACGACCACCCCGTCGCAGCCCGTCTCCCGCATCATCCGTACCGCGTCGTCGGCCGACCAGATGTCGCCGTTGCCGAGCACCGGGATCTCGGGGACGGACTCCTTGAGCCGGGCGATGGCGTCCCAGTCGGCGGTGCCCCCGTAGTGCTGGGCCGCGGTCCTCCCGTGCAGCGCGATGGCCGTCACACCCTCCTCGACCGCGATCCGCCCCGCGTCGAGGAAGGTGATGTGGTCGTCGTCGATCCCCTTGCGCATCTTCATGGTCACGGGCAGGGAGCCCGCGCCCGCGACGGCCTCACGCAGGATCGACCGCAGCAGGTTCCGCTTGTACGGCAGCGCGGAGCCGCCGCCCTTCCGGGTCACCTTGGGCACCGGGCAGCCGAAGTTGAGGTCGATGTGGTCGGCCAGGTCCTCGTCCGCGATCATGCGGGCGGCCTGGCCTACGGTCACCGGGTCCACGCCGTACAACTGGATGGAGCGCGGTTTCTCGGTCCCGTCGAAGTGGACCAGCCGCATGGTCTTGGCGTCCCGCTCCACCAGCGCCCGGGTGGTGATCATCTCGCTCACGAACAGCCCCTTGCCGCCGCTGAACTCGCGGCACAGGGTGCGGAACGGCGCGTTGGTGATCCCGGCCATCGGGGCCAGGACCACCGGCGGCTGCACCGTGTGCGGGCCGATCTGCAGCTGCGTCATCGGGGGTGCGTCCTTCAGGAGCGTACGGGCGGGCGGCCTCCCATTGTCCCGCATCGGCGACGGGGGCCGCTCCACGGCCGGCAGTCGGCGACGGGGGCCGCTCCACGGCCGGGACCAGGTGATTGTACGTTCAACCATGTCACGGACCCAGCAACCGGCGACGGCTGCTCGTGCTCGGAATCTGCTGGAGGAGCCTGCTGATCGTCAGCCTCGACAACACCGTCCTGAAAGTGGCGCTGCCGTCCATGCGCAGGGACCTGGACGCCTCCGTCGCGGGCATGCGACGCCTCCGTCGCGGGCATGCGGTGGGCGTCAGAAGCACGACGCACATCACCGCGTCAGGCGCCGGCCGCCGCAGGCACGTGAAGCCGCTCCAGCCGCTCGCGCGACTCGGCGTCCGCCGGGACGTAGGTGATGAGGCGCGGACCGTGGCGGGGGCCGAGCCAGAGGGTGGTGTGGTGCAGATGCAGCATCCCGACCTGAGGGTTGCGGAAGCGCTTCGTACGGTCCCCGGCGCTCAGCACCTCATGCCGCTCCCAGATCTCCCGGAACGCGGGTGAGCTCTGCTCGAGCCGCTTGACCAGGGCCTTCCAGGCGGGTTCGGCGATGTGCTCGGCCATCGACGCACGGAACTTGGCGGTCATCACCCGTACCGTCTCCTCCCAGTCGGGGAGCCCGGCCTGCCAGGCGGGGTGGGTGAAGGCCAGCCACATGCAGTTGCGGTCCTCGAACGGCAGGGCGTCGAGGTCGCAGAGCAGCCGTCCGTAGGTGCGGTTGTAGGCGAGGATGTCGTACCGGCTGTTCTGAACGCTGACCGGGTACGGCTCCAATTGTTCGATCATCAGGCGCAGCGCCGGCGAGACCCCCGGGCAGTCGGTGTCCGGCGCGGGGTCGCTCTCGCCGGCGAGCGCGAACAGGTGGGTGCGTTCGCTGGGGTCGAGGAGCAGGGCGCGGGCGATGGCGTCGAGGACCTGCGCGGAGACATGGATGGCACGGGCCTGTTCGAGCCAGGTGTACCAGGTGACGCCGACGGCGGCGAGGTGCGCGACCTCCTCACGGCGCAGGCCCGGGGTGCGGCGGCGCCGGCCACGGGGAAGGCCGACCTGCTCGGGGCTGATCCGTTCGCGGCGGCTGCGCAGGAAGGCCGCGAGCGCGGCTCTCTGCGCCTCGCTGCCCTCCGGGCGATCCGGCCCGGCGGCGATCCGGGTGTCCTGGCCGTGGTCGGGGACCTGCGCGATGGTGGCCATGGAGTCAGGGTGCCGTACCGCTGATCCCATTTCCAGGTACTGCGGGTACCAGGATAAGGACACTCTGGTACCCCTCTGACTGGGCCGCCATCGTCGTATCCGTGAGCGAAACCCGTGTGCGAACCGAATCCGCAGCCCTGACGGAGGCTGCGGCCACCCCGTCCGCTCTCGGCCGGCTCGGCCTGATGACCGTGCTGCTGGGCGCGTCCCTCCCCCTGATCGACTTCTTCATCGTCAATGTCGCCCTGCCGTCCATCGACCGCGACCTCGCCGCCGGGCCCGCCCTGCTGGAGCTGGTGGTGGCGGGGTACGGCGTGGCCTACGCCGTCCTGCTGGTGCTGGGCGGCCGGCTGGGCGACATGTTCGGCCGCCGCCGGCTCTTCCTCGCCGGGATGGCGGCCTTCGGTGCGACCTCCCTGGCCTGCGGGCTGGCGCCCGACGCCTGGTCGCTGGTGGCGGCGCGGGTGGCGCAGGGGGCGGCGTCGGCGCTGATGCTGCCCCAGGTGCTGGCCACCATTCACGCGACGACCACGGGCGCACGCCGGGCCCGGGCGCTCAGTCTGTACGGCGCGACGGCCGGCCTGTCGATGGTCGCCGGGCAGATCCTGGGCGGCGTCCTGGTCGCGGCCGACCTCGCCGGGACGGGCTGGCGGCTGATCTTCCTGGTCAATGTTCCGGTGGCGCTGATCGGTCTGGCGCTCGCGGCGCGTACGGTCCCGGAGACCCGCTCCGACCGGCCGGCCCCGGTCGACGGGGCGGGCACGCTCCTGCTGACCGTCTCGCTGATCACGCTGCTGGCGCCGCTGACGGAGGGCCGGGCCGCCGGCTGGCCGGTGTGGACCTGGGTCTCGCTGGCGGTGTTCCCCTTCGCCGCCGGCGCGTTCTGGATGGTGGAGCGGCGGGCGGACCGGCAGGGGCGTACACCGCTGGTCCCGCCGAGCCTGTTCGCTCTGCCGGGGCTGCGTCGAGGCCTGGCCATGGTCCTGCCGTTCTCCATCGGCTTCGGCGGATTCATGTTCGTGGTCGCGGTGGCGCTCCAGCAGGGCCTGCGGCTCGGGCCGGTGGCGGCCGGTGTGGCGCTGGTGCCGATGGCCGTGGCCTTCTTCGTCGCCTCGCTGTTGGGTCCGCGCCTGGTGGGTCGGTACGGCAGCCCGGTCGTGACCGTCGGCGGACTGATCCAGGCGGCGGGTCTGGCGCTGCTGGTCATGGCCGCGCTGCGGAGCTGGCAGGACCTCGGCTTCGTGGAGCTGCTGCCGGGGATGGCGCTGGCAGGTTTCGGCCAGGGCTTTCAGCTGCCGGTGCTGTTCCGGATCGTGCTGGCGGATGTGCCGGGCGACCGGGCCGGGGTCGGCAGCGGGGTCATGGTGACCACCCAGCAGTCGAGCCTGGCGCTGGGCGTGGCGACCCTCGGTACGTTGTTCCTGGCGCTGTCCGGCCCGATGGGCATGCGCGACGCGCTGGTCACCACGCTCCTCACCCAGCTGGGGTTGGTCGTGCTGACCGTGCTGTTGAGCCTGCGACTGCCGCGCACGGTGCGCTGAGCACACCCGGCCCGGCGCAGCGCGTGCGCCGGGCCCTCACCAGGAAGTCTCGCCGCGAACGACGTCCGCGGTATGAGCTCCGGACACCGCGTGGTGCCGGGCTCCCTGCGATCAG